>DATFJJ010000001.1:0-9099 GCA_035269245.1 Wenzhouxiangellaceae bacterium
CGACCGCGGCCTGGCGCGTTGCAAAGTAAAGCTCGCCGTACTCGATCGCCGGCAACAGCAGCGAAAAGAACGCTGCGGCGAGCATGATGCCTGCCGCGGCACTGAGCAGGCCGTCCTCGACGCGCGGTGAGAGCCGGCGCAGGAACAGCACGCCCAGTGCACCGACCGCGGTTCCCAGTCCGGCGAGCAGACTGGCAAGCGTGCCGAGCGCGACGATTTCCAGGTTTGTCATCGGACGTTACCGTCTCTGCCGCCGAATGGAACCCAACGGTAGCGCACTCGGGCGCGGAATGGTTCGGCCGTTCGGGCGTCGGTTGCCGCATCAGGCGAACAGTGCGACTGCCGCGAAGCCGCCGTAGATCAAGACAAGCGCAAGCATGCGCCTGAGGGTGAGCCGGTCATTGTTCGTAGGAATCATCATGTCTTTTCTCCCGCCTGGATTGAACTGCAGAAATCGACGATGCGTCGGATCGTTGCAGCGTCGGAGAGGATCCGACCGTGGCCGAGACCTTCCGTGTGGAGGGTCCGCGCCCGGTTCGAATGGCGCGCCAGTTCCAGCGCTTCGTCGAATGGAATCACGCTGTCGTCGCGATCGTGAGCGATCAGCACCGGCACATCCAGACGGGGCATCAACTGCACCGGCTCGGTCTCGTCGAGCCGAAAGCCCGTCCGTGCTTCCATGCGCGCCAGGAAACCTGCGCGGCCGAGATTGTTCAACCCGAGTCCGTCGGCAATCCGGTGCAGCACGCCGCGGTAGCCGGCCGGGCTTGCGACGGTCACGATTCTTTGCACCGAAAGGCCTCGGCTGGCGGCCAGCAGCGCGGCGCCGCCGCCCATCGAATGGCCGATCAGCGCTTGCACGTTACCGAGCTCGGAGGCCGCCTCGAACAGCGCATCGACGAATGCGCCGGGATGCGCACGCTCGCGATCGCCCGGCGCGTGCCCGGGGCCGGTCAGCGCAACCAGGCGAAGGCCGCGTTCGGCCAGCGCCTCGCCGATTGCGGAAAATTGCTGCGGGCGGCCCTCCCAGCCGTGAATCGCCAGCACGATCGGTCCTGAATCACCCCATCTCAAGCCGGTCCTGCCGAACCGGAAAGTGATCGGAATCCCGCTTCGACGGACCCTGGTGCTGTTCAGCAGGTGCTTGCGGCGAGGGGTTGTCGCCAGGCGTTCGGCAATCGACGCCGCCATATCGGGCACCCAGCGCTCGATGAAGTTTCCTGTTGATCTGACCATTCGCTGACTGTTCATGACTCGATTCCTGTTGGGTCAAAAAACGGTTTTGAATTAAAACCTAAATTTGACTATACAGACATAGGTTGCAAAATGCAACTTAAAATGCGAAAATGCGGTCCATGACGCAAAACAACGTATTCAAATGCAATTGCCCGCTGGCCCGCGTGACAGAGGTCATCGGTGAGCCCTGGACCCTGATGGTGCTGCGCGAGGCCTTTCTCGGCACCCGCCATTTCAACGATTTCGAGCGCGAACTGGGGATCGCGCGCAACGTCCTGTCGGTCAGGCTGAAAAAGCTTGTGGATCTCGACCTGCTCGAACGGTTGCGCTCGGAAAGCGACAAGCGCGTGGTCGAGTACCGGCTGACCGCTGCCAGTCGCGACTTGCTTCCCGTGCTGGTGGGGCTGGCGCAGTGGTCTGGAAAATGGCTTTGCGACGGACGCTCGGCGACCCGCTTCATCGAGCGCGAGACAGGCCGCGAAATCCCGCCGATTGCAGTGCGCGGGATCGACGGTCGTGAACTTCGGGCGCGCGATGTGGCCATGGCCCCCGGCCCGGATGCCGATCCCGACCTGATCGCGCGATTCGAACGTGCCGCCGGCGCGGCCTCGGAAGTGCAAGGTGGTTGAACGGGCGGCCGCTGCGGATTCGGAGAAAGCCTCCGGGTCCATCGATCTACGGATGGATTTCGCTCGTCGAGAGGTAATCGATACCCAGGCCCAGGACTGGATTCCAAGCCCCGCCGGCGGCGTGCTGCGCAAGCCGCTTGCGCGCGAGCACGCCGAGCACGGCCACGCGACCAGCATCGTGCGCTACGAGGCCGGAGCCCGATTTGCTCGCCACGAGCACCCGCTGGGCGAGGAGATTTTAGTTCTCGACGGCGTGTTTTCGGATGAAACCGGCGATTTCGGGCCCGGGACTTATATCCGCAACCCGCCCGGTAGCGGCCACGCGCCGTTCAGCGAAGGTGGATGCACGCTGTTCGTCAAGCTTCACCAGATGAGCTCGCGGGACCTGGAGCGCGTGCGCGTCGATACACGCAACGCGCCCTGGCAGCCGGGAATCGGCGGCCTGCAGGTGATGCCATTGCACGCGTTCGAGAGTGAGCACGTTGCCCTGGTGAAGTGGCCGGCCGGAGAAAGGTTCAAGCCGCACCGGCACTACGGCGGCGAGGAAATTCTTGTGCTGTCCGGGGAATTCGTCGACGAACACGGACGCTATCCGGCAGGCTCGTGGATTCGGTCACCGCACCTGAGCCAGCATCACCCCTTCGTCGATCGCGAAACCGTCATCTGGGTCAAGACCGGCCACCTGGGCTGAACCGCTTGTATTCCTACCCCTGTTCCAGCAATCGCCGGAGGTCGATCACCGCGGCGTTCGCCCGGGCGACGTAGTTGGCCATGACCAGCGAGTGGTTGGCGAACATGCCGAAGCCGCCGCCGTTGAGCACCATCGGGCTCCACAACGGTTTCTGGCTGGCTTCGAGCTCGCGGATGATCTGGGCAAAGCCTGTACGTGCGTTCTTGTTGTCGAGCACGCTGGCGAAGTCGACCTCCAGCGCGCGCAGGAAATGGATCAGCGCCCAGGTCGTGCCGCGCGCCTGGTAGAACACGTCGTCGATCTCCAGCCACGGTGTCCTGACGTTGATTTCACCGCGTCCCGCGCTGGACGCATGCGGGTTCGGGTCGCCGCTCAGGTCGGTATTGATACGGCGCTCGCCGACGCTGGCGGAAAGCTCCTGGCCGACGCTGCCGAGCCGCTTCTCGACCAGCGACAGATATTCGCGAAGGTTGTCGGCGCGGTCGTAGAACCGCGCTTCGCCCTCGGCGCTGCCGAGCCGGTTCAGGTAGCCTTCCAGCGCGCGGATGCCCTTGCGGTATTCGCCCTCGGTGGACGGCAGTATCCACGATCCGTAGTCGAAACTGAACTGCGGGTCGGCGATCGCCAGGTCGGAATCCTCCCCGGATTGGGTCTGCGAGCGGCTGAAATCGTTGCGCATGGCCCGGGACAGGTCGCGCGCCTGGATGATCACGCCGGTCTCCCAGTTAGGGATATTGTCGAGCAGGCTCCACGGCGGCATCACGTCGTTGTTGAGGTAACCGCCGCGCTTGTTCAGCAACGTGTCCATCACCTCGATCAGCGTCGCGGTGGTCACATACCCGATGACGACTTCATGCCCTTCGCGCTGGGCTCGGGCCTCGGCCCGGGCGGTAACGTCGAACGTCTCGGGCTCGTGATCCAGCCAGAACATGAACACCCCGCCGAGCACCAGCAAGGCCAATACGGCCAGGGTGATGACTCTGCGGCGGCCGGTTCCGATCAGTCGATTGAGCATCGTCATGGAATGAATCCTCGGGGTAGTTTCGATAGTCTGTCATGCTGAGATTGGCCTCGCTGCGCGCTTTTACAACGTGCCGCCCGCCAGGGGGCACTAAAATGCCAAAAATACCCAGGAGGGTTTTCAATCAAATGACCCAGTACAAGTCTTTCAGAATTGATCGGGACGCCGAACACATCGCCGAACTGATATTGATCGGCCCAGGTCACGGTAATGCCGTGGGACCTGATTTCTGGCGCGAATTCCCGGGCGCCGTCGACGCACTCAATGCCGACCGCGACGTGCGCTGCCTGATCGTGCGCGGCGAGGGCGAGCATTTCTGCTACGGGCTGGACCTTCAGAGCATGGTCGGCGAAGTCGGCGCCATGTTGAACGACGGCGCGGCCGGCCGGGCCGAAATCGTGCGCCAGGCAAAAAGAATGGTTGCCGGTTTCGACGCGCTGGCGGCGGGCAGGCTGCCGGTGATTGCCGCGGTCGACGGTTGGTGCATCGGCGCGGGCATCGAGCTGATCGCGGCCTGCGACATCCGGGTCGCGTCCCGCCGTGCCCAATTTGCACTGCGCGAGGTCAAGGTAGGCATGGTGCCGGATCTCGGCGGCATCGCGCGCCTGCCGCATCTGATCGGCGAAGGCTGGACTCGCGAACTGGCGCTGACCGGCGACGCGATCGACGCCGAAACCGCCTGCCGGATCGGCCTGGTCAATCGAGTGCTCGATGACGCCGATTCATTGCTCGCGAATGCGCGCGAGCTTGCGGGCAGCATCGCGGCCAACCCGCCGCTTGTCGCAGCCGGCATTCGCCAGGTGATGAATGCGCGCATAGAAGGCGGGGTCGTCGACGGCAACCGCGAGGCCGCCACGCTCAACGGCATGCTGATGCAGTCGGAGGATTTCGCCGAGGCGATGCGGGCGTTCATGGAAAAGCGTGCGCCGGAGTTCAAGGGGCGGTAGGTTTGGTTGGTTGTTGGTTGTTGGTTGTTGGTTGTTGGTTGTTGGTTGTTGGTGGTCCGAATAAAATTCCGCCAGCGAGGCCGGCTTCCAACCTGTAGCGGAATTCCGAGCCGGCCGTCGGCACCCGAATTCTCTACGAGTGTAGGAGCTTGCCTTGCAAGCGATGGTTTTTCGGTGTCCGGAAGCCGGCGCAGGGACTTCGCAAGTTCAGTCCGTTGAAATGGATTCGTGACGAAGGCCATTCGAGACGCGGTCGATGGTGGTCTTCGGAATATCGGCCTCCCGCGCGAATTCGGGCCAGCGGGCGACGGCCGAGCGCACCTGTTCGAAGATTTCGCGGTCCAGCCCGCGCTTTAGGCCCGCCGTGCGGGCGCAGGCGCGAAAATCGGCGAATTCGAAGTGGTCGCGCCTGCCGTTCAGCGTCATCTGGTGGTGCGCGGTCCAGTCGCCTTCGGGATTGTAGCTGTAGACCAGGTCGAAGGCCGGCGCCAGCCGCCATATGCCCGAGCGATCCATAAGGTAGGCGATGTTCTTGACGTGGTCGTCCTGGTTGCGGCCCAGGATGTTGAACGCCATGCGCCGGTATTGCTGCTCGATCTCGGCCATCGATAAATTCAGTTGGCGCATCACGCGGAATGCCTGCTCGTAGCCGTAGGCGCCGGGCTGGTTGTAGTCGTAGTGGGCGATCGCGCACAACGACTGCATGTGCAGCTTTCCGCCGTCAGCGGTGCGGTCGAAGCGCCGGGTCATGAAATGCCGGCGGCCGTTCTCCTCGAACAGCCGGCACTCGCTCATTTCGATGCCGGCGGCAAGCGCCATCCGGTAATACGCGTACTCGATCGCGCAGTAGCCCTGCGGATCGTTCAGCTCTCGATCGCGATTGCCCGACACGCCGTCGAACTTGATCAGCCAGTGCTCGAAGCCGGGGTCGGCATCGACCTGGCCGGAGCGGACCTCGTTGGTTTCGGGGTTCCAGGCGATCACTGCCTTGGCCCGTGCGCCGCCGGCCGAGGTGCCGACGCGCAGAATGTCGGCCAGGGCCTTTTCGCTGGTGTCTTCGCCGAAGGCCTGCCGCAGCCCGTCGCGGTCTGCCAGCACTTCCGAGGCCAGTTCGACAAGCGCGTCGACCTCGAGTCGGGTCGAGCGCGCGGCCCGCGGGCCCAGCCGGGGTCGAAACTCCAGCGCGCCCATGCCGCGTTTTCCCGTGTAGCAAAGCCGCTCGACCGCGTTCATGGATGTCGGCCCGCGCCCCTGGCGCGCCAGCCAGGCGTCGATAAGGCGGTGGCCGAACTTGTCGGGCAATGAATCGGCCAGCAGGCCGGGCAGGCCGTGGAAAGTTTCATCGGGGAGTTCGGGAAAGCGAAAAACGCGTCCGGCAAGCGGCATGGTCAGCGGCGCGACCTCGATTCGGCTCCGCCGGAACGCCGGGTCGTATTCGAAAGCGGCGGTGCGACCGTCTTCGGGCAGTGCGACCGCGCCTATGGTGCGCCCCCACAGCCGGACTTCGGCCAGCGTGGTCATTCGGCGTCGGCGTCGGCGCCGGACTCGGCCCAGCGCCATTCGGACGCTTCGTCGTCCTCACGGGTAGCGTCGCCTTGCCGGCGCACGCGCTTGGGCTTCTTGCCCCCGTGGCGCAGCAACGCCATCGGACCGGCGGATTCGACCGGAATCAGCGCATCCAGCGCCGGCAGCAGCTCCAGCACCCGGAACAGCCGAATCAACGTGGTGGCCTGGGCCGATTCCCCGGCTTCGATGCGCTCGACGGTCCGCTTGCCCACACCTGCCTGTTCGGCAAGGTCGGCCTGGCTCAACCGCATTGCGATGCGCTGTTGGGTCAAGCGTTCGCCCAGTTCTTTGAGAACGGCCTCGTCAGAGTCGGATTCTGAGATATTCATATCTCGCCATTATAGGCGATTAATTTGCGTAAAAACAGTTAAACCGCAATATCATGCGATTTAATAACTATTTCATATTTCGCAATAAATGGCGAGTACGATTGTTTTATATAAATAACTCGCCGTAATCAGCGATATAAATAAATATCAATGCCAGGCCGTACTCTAATCTTCGTCGACCGCTTCGGCGATCGTTTCGGCCGACCGGCGGGTCAGGTTCTTGTCGACCTCCCGGTCGACCAGGTCGCGCGTTTCCGAATCGAGGTACTCTCGAAGCAGTCCGAGAAACGACGGATCTGCGACGATCGACAGCGATTTGAACTCGCCTTTTGCCCGGGCGGTATCGAGGTAGTTGGCCACGTCGCGCGCGAAATCGCGGGCTTCGCGGGTCTTGGGATCGGTCTGCTTCTGGTTGTCGCTCTGGTCGTGGCCCTGCGACGAAAACGTCTGGCCCTGGCGATCGTGCTCCAGGTCGCTGCCGGGCATGCGTGACTCGGGATGCAGCCAGTCGTGGCGTTCGATCGGTTTGCTGAGCTTCTTTTCGCGAGTGAACAGCCGGGCTTCGGACGAATCGGCTGCCAGAATCCAGTAATGTGCCATGTCGGAACTCCTCCACTAGGGGAAATCGATTGAATCTTGCAAGCACCGCAATGGGTTGCTTCGATAGCCTTCGAGTTTAACAAAGCTTTACCGGGAGTCGCCTTTGCCGTGCGGAATGTGCATCATGTGAAGCTGTTCGGAGGTATCTTGGATTTGCCTGCAATGTCCAGCATGATCAACGCACCGTCATGATCAATACAGCGCTCCTGGTGCTCTTCCTGGCCCACCTGGTGGGTTTCGTGATCCTCGGGCTCAAGCGCCGCCAGTGGTACTACCTCGCGCTGGTCACGACGTTCGCACTGCTCAGCGCCGCTTTCGCCACGCTCCTGTTCGCCCCGGACGTCGAGGTGGGCGGCTTCGCGCTTTATCGTCTGTTCAGGGTCTGCGGGTGGGCATCCGCGGCCGTTTCGATTTCATGGACGGCGTTGCGCGTACTGCGGAAGAAGCACCGTCAGCTTTGAACCGGGCCGCGGCCCGGCAGCTTCAGATTGCGAATTCGATAACCAGGTCGATCAGTTCGTCGCGCGTGATCTTGTTGTCGTGGTTGGAGTCGAATTCGTCGAAGATCTTGTTGTCGGTCTTGACGTCGTGCTCGCCGAGCAGGCAGGTGAGCAGTTCCTTGAACTCGCGCCGGGAGATCGCCCCGTCGCCGTTCTCGTCGAACTCCTCGAAAAGGGCTTCCACAAGCTCTTTGCGGTCCATGTTTGCTGTTCCGTGATTTGACTCTGGTCGGAAATGTATCACCGTTGGCCAGACGGCGGGCGAGGTGTTCGACGCACGACGGCGATCGGGGGGGTCCTGCCGACGTGAAGCGCCGTGCCGCGCGCATGACATGGACCAGATCAAATTTCGATATGGCGGGCTTCCGTATACTCGGGAAATGACGATTGGCGTCTACGGTAATCGCCACGACATCCTGCACGCCAGAGGCTCCAGTGAATTATTGGTCCCCGAGATATCGGAATCGAACACCCCGCTGCTCGCCGCGTCGGTTTTTTGCGGCTGGACTGCTGGCGGCGGGGATCGTGCTGGCCGGCGCCCCGGCATTCGGTGACGTTCCGATCGCCTTGTCGCTTGAACAGGCATTGTCCATTGCCCGTTCGGACAACCCCGCCATTGCAATCGATCGCGCTCGAAAAGCTCGCGCTGAAGGCGCAAGGATCCGGACCCGACAGGGCTTTTCGCCGCGCCTGAGCCTGACCGCGAGCCAGCTTCGGCTTGATTCTTCGGCCCTCGACGACATTCCGCGCATCAATCCGGATTTTCCGCCGTTGTTCACCGCATCCTCGCTGGGGCCTCTCGAAGGCAACCTGGTCGGCGTGGAACTGGTCCAGCCGCTGATCAATGTCGGCGCCTGGAATGCGCGCCGCCAGGCAGGCAGTGCCCTGGCGGCGGCTGAACTGGGATTGGATCGAGGCACACGGGAAGTCCAGGTCGCCGTGGTCGAAGCCTATTACGGGGTCGGCGCCGCCCACAGTCGCGTCAAGGCCGAAAAGAGGGGCCTGGCAACCGCTCAAAGAGCCTTGCGCCAGACCGAGGCAGGGCTGGAACAGGAACTGGTGGCGCCGGTCGATGTTCTCAGCGCGCGCACGCGTGTCTCGGAGATGGAAACACGGGTGGCCCGTGCGCGGGCGACGGTGGTTGCCGCCAATGGTTCGCTGCGTCGTCTGCTCGGCATGCCGGGCGATCGGGATCTGACACTGACCGACGACGTGCCCCAACCTGCTGCACCCGCTCCGATGGCTGCCGACCTGGCTCATATCCTCGCCAACCGGCGCGATCTCAAGGCGCTGGAGCAGAGCGTGGAGGCTGCGGAATTCGGCGTCAAGCGGGCCAAATCCGCCTGGTTGCCTGACGTCAACCTGTTGGCTCGCTACGATCGACTGGAGGGCAACGAGCCCATCGATTTCAGCGAAAACGGCTGGTTGCTGGCCGTAAGCCTGCGCTGGACGCCGTTTGCCGGTTTCGATCATATCGGGGCGCTGGGTGAGGCCAGGGCGATCGAGGACGAAACGCGCGCCCGTTTGCGCGCGCTTCGGCAGGGCGCCTGGGCCGAAGCGCAAGCGGTCCATGCCCAATG
>DATFJJ010000002.1:0-5457 GCA_035269245.1 Wenzhouxiangellaceae bacterium
CATCGGCGAAATTGGCGAGAAGCTCCAGGTGGACGCGGTGCTCGAGGGCAGCGTGCAGCATTCTTCCGACACGATCCGGGTGCTGGCGCAGCTGATCGATGCCGATACCGAAAAGCATATCTGGTCGCGCACCTACGACCGGCCTGCCGGCGAGTTGTTCGCGCTGCAGGACGAGATTGCGAATGCAGTCGCGCGCACCATGAGCAATTCCCTGCTGCCGGAGCGCGACACGCCGCACGCAGCCTCGCAGCGCGTCTGGGAACTGATCACCCAGGGCCGGTTCGCCATGGATCGGTTCACGCTGGAATCGGCCGACCGGGCCGTGGAATTCTTCCGCGAAGCCCTCGAATTGCAGCCCGACAACGTAGAAGCCTTGATCGGCCTGGTCGACGCCATCAGCATGCAGCGCTCCCACGGCCCGATGCGCAGCCGCGACGGCGGACCGGACATCACCGAAACCTACCTCGAGCGCGCCCGCGCGCTGGCGCCGGATTCTGGCTTGGTGGCGCGCGCAACCGGCGACTGGCACTTTCGCAACCGCCGCCCCGAAGAGGCCATTTCTGCATTTCGGCGAGCGGTCGAAATCAACCCCAACGACGCCGGCGCCTATCGACACCTGGGCCGCATCCTGTTCCGCCAGGCGCGCTACGAGGAGGCGCTCGAACCGTTGCGCACCTCAGTGCGACTGGATCCGTTTTCCGGCCTCGGCAGCGTCTGGCTGGCCGACGCTTTATGGGCCGTGGGCCGCGCGGAGGAAGCGCTGTTCCGGCTCAAGCTGATCATCGACGATCAGCCCGACTTCGCCCAGGCCCACGACCGCATCGCCACCTACCTTACCCAGACCGGCGAGACCGGCCAGGCCATGCGCCACATCATCCGTGCGCGCGAACTGGACCCGGACAGCGCACGACGCTGGTTCCGGGTGTGCGAATTCTGGCTGCACCTCGGTGACGACCAGTCCGCTGAAGAATGCACCGACGAAATGCTGGCCGAGCACGACCTGCCCTTTTACGCTCACTACCTGCGCATGGTCATCCACGGCTTTCGAGGCGAATGGGAGGACAACCGACGTGAACTGAAAGCCCTGTACTCACTCGGCAACCCGGATCCGCTGACCAAATGGCTGCTTGCCCAAAGCTACGCGCGTACCGACTGCTCACAGGCGCTGCCCCTTCTGGCCGAAGATTTCCCCGGCCTGTTCAGCGACCCGCCGGAGGTCAATGCCACGCTGGTCAGGGTCGCGGCCACCGCAATTCGCTGCATGCGCCGGACGGGCCGTGGAGATGTAGCCGAGCCACTGTTTCAGGCTTTTTCCGAATGGGTCGAACGTACCCGGAACGAGCGCGGCCCGTGGCTGGTCGTTGGGTTCGAACCGGCCTTTGTTCACGCCTTCAACGGCGACTTTGACGCCGCACTGGACGTACTCGAACAACTCGTGGACAACGACTGGCGCTATTACTGGTGGGTGCTCGAACCCTATCCGATTTTCGAACCCATTGCCGACCACCCGCGCTTTCGTGCGCTTGTGGAAGCACTCGAGGCCGGCGTGCGCGAGCAGCGCGAGTGGTTCGAGGCCAACCGTGACCAACCGCTGACCTGAGCCGGTCCTCCATTTCTCAGCCGTCCTCAGACTGTGATGCTCGTTTCAGTCCCCTGCGAGCGCGCGGACAAGCTCGTCTCTGCGCGCCCGCAACTCGCTGTGATCAAGTCGAGCGCGCACCAGCAGCATCACGGCGACAGCCAACATCACCACACCCAGGGCGCCGGCGAACCAGGCCGCGGGGGCACCGGTCGCAATCCCGGCCGCCATTGCGGCGCCGGCGAAAAGGCCGCTGAACACGGTCGACAGGTAGCCGGCCACGACGCGATGAGCCTGCAGCAGTGGACGGCGCCTGAGCAGCACCCAGCATGCATAGGCCACCCAGCTAGCCGCGATCAGACACATTACGCCAAACGCGGCCCGGGTTCGCAGCGGCAGTGCCGGTTCGGTCAACAGCAACGCCGCCACCACGATGCCGACGGCGGCGGCAACCAGCAGCAACATCACGTGCGCGTAGCGCGCGACCGGCGACAAGGTTCGCTCGGTGAGCTTGCGCAACTGGCGATGCAATTCAATAGAAGTCGAGTTGGCTTCGATATTCAATGGAGATCTCCTTTGTGGTCCGGCGTTTCGTGCGCTTGCAGAACCGCCCGGATCTGCACCCGGGCGCGGTGAAGCCGCGACTTGACGGTGCCCAGCGGCACGGCCAGCACACCGGCAATTTCAGCCTGCGGCATCTGCTCGAGATAAAACAGGACCATCGCCTCGCGCTCCGGCGGCGCGAGCGCTGCGAGACCGCGCTCGATCTGGTCCCGCTTGAGATGGTCGGCCTGCAGATCGGTCTCGTCGACCAGCGCGTCGACCGAAGCCTCGGCCGGGCCGGCGTAGCGCGAGCGCAGCCGATCGACGATCACACGGTGGGCGATCGAAAACACCCAGGCGCGCAGCCGCGCCGGGTCGCGCAAGCCGGGCAAGCCCCGGAGCACGCGTAGCCAGGTGTCCTGCACCAGGTCGTCGGCTTCGGACTCGCTGTTGGCCACGCGGCGCACGAACCCGCGCAAGCGGTCGGCATAGCGTTCGATCAGTTCGTCGAAGGCATCGCGCTCGCCGAGCTGGCAGCGGATTGCAAGCAGCTCGTCGGCGGGATTTTCGGTTGTCGGTTCCAGACCTTGCTGCACGCGCTGAATTCCATGAGTTCCTGACCAAGGTAGTCGAGCGCGCACCGAAAAGGTTCATTTACTAAGGTTCATTGACTAAAGAGGTCGTTGATATGTTCCTGGCCAGCGTCGTGTCTCAGTAGAGTTTTTGCGCTGTGTCCTCGCCCGCCGAGAACGCCACTGGGCCCCGGATCAGGTCCGGGGAGACATGCCTGGAGATTCCACTTTGTTGTCGTCCCGGACTTGATCCGGGACCCAGGGACTCTCTGCGCGAATTTTCGATTGGCCTGCGCTTGGTGCTGGGACACGACGCTTGTCAGGAATATGTTTGCTTTACGTCGTTGGCCAGACGTCGAGACGCTCAGACATTTTCTTACGCCTGCCAGCGCCCGCGTTGCTCGACCAGGAAATCCACGAACGCCCGCACCTTGCCCGGGAGCTCGCGGCGCGAGGAATAGACCACCCCCAGCGTCACCGACGGCGCGGCCGCGTCGGGCCAGATCTGCTCCAGCGAGCCGGTTTCGATCTGATCGGTCAGAAACAGCCGGGGCATGCGCACGATGCCGCAGCCGTCGATCGCAGCCTGGCGCAGCGTGTGGTCGTCGTTTGTGTGCAGCCCGCCGTCGACGGCCACCGTCAGCCGCTGCCCGTCGCCGTCGAACGCCACCCACTCGCGCGGTTTCGCGCTGCCGGTATAGATGATGCAGTCATGCTCGCGCAGATCGCTCGGCGTCTGCGGCCGGCCGTGCCGTTCCAGGTAGCTGGGCGCGGCACAGAACACCATCGGCACCTCGGCCAGCTTGCGCATCACCAGCGACGAATCCACCGGCGCCGAAATTCGAACCGCGGCGTCGAAACGTTCGGCGACCAGGTCGACGAAACGGTTGGAGTGGACCAGTTCCATCGTGATTTCCGGATACCGGCATCGGAAATCCCCGATGTGGTGCGAGAGAATCTCGGCGCCAAAAAAGCTGGGCGCACTCACGCGCAGGTGCCCACGCGGCCGATCGGCGTGTTCCCCGACCTCGCGTGCGGCCTCGTCCAGCTCTTCGATGACCCGCATCGCACGCGCATGGAACCGCTCACCGGCCTCGGTCAGCGTCTGCCGGCGCGTCGTGCGATGCAGCAGCCGAACGCCCAGGCTTGCCTCCAGCCGGCTCACCGCCTTGCTCACCGCGCCCTTGGATAGCGAAACCGCCTCGCCCGCGGCGGTGAAGCTACCCGCCTCCACCACTTGGCAGAACACCACGACATCGTCGACCGAACCTTTCATGAGACCACTACTGTTTCTTCAGGGGAAACAATATTATTCCATAGACCCAGTCGATCTTTCTGATGGAAACAAATAAGCTGTTTCCAACGTCAGGGGACCCACCGACCCCCGGCAAACCTGAACCTGAAACCAACCTGGGAAACCCGACCATGAACATGCAAACCGACAACCCGCAAATTCCATTTCCGCGCAGAATCGATCACGGCATTGCGCTTTTGCGCATCAGCTTCGGCCTCATGCTTTTCGCCCACGGATTCGTGCTGAAGTTCATGACCTTCGGCCTTGCCGGCACGGCAGGCTTCTTTGAATCCATCGGCTTTCCCGGCTGGACCGCTTCGGTCGTATTCGCTGCGGAAACCGTCGGCGGGCTGGCGTTGATCGCCGGCATCGGCACCCGCTGGGTCTCGGTTGCCATCCTGCCGGTGTTGCTCGGCGCGCTGTACGTGCACCTGGGCAATGGCTGGGTGTTCAGCAACGAAGGCGGCGGCTGGGAATATCCCCTTTACCTGGTCGTGCTCGCCGTCGCCCAGTTCCTGCTCGGCGCAGGCGCCTGGTCGCTGGACCGCAAGCTGGGCCTGGAACAGACGCCGGTTTGAGTACGCGCCTGAAACCCTTGTCTATCGGCGCCCCGGGCTTGGCCCGGGGCCTGGCGACTTCAACTCAGTCGCGCTTGAGCTCGTCCCGGATTTCGCGCAGCACCACCAGTTCGTCGCTGGGCGGTGCAGGTGTTGCGGGTGCTTCTTCCTGCTTGCGCTGCATCGAATTGATGACCTTGATAGCCACGAAGATGGCCATTGCCACGATCAGGAAATCCACCAGCGTCTGGATGAACGCGCCGTATCCGATGGTGACCGCGGCGGTTTCCCCGGCCGCCTCCTTGAGCACGATCGACAGCTCGGAAAAATCGACGCCGCCGACTGCCACGCCGATGGGCGGCATGATGATGTCCTTGACCAGCGACTGAACGACGCGCCCGAAAGCCGCGCCGATGATGATCCCGACGGCCATGTCGATCATGTTGCCCTTGAACGCAAAGGCACGGAATTCCTGCAGCATCTTCATATCCAGTTTTCTCTGTAGAGTCTGACCGCCAACTGACGACATATTACGCCAGCAAGATACGAACAGCGATCATCGCGCCTAAACCTTCGCGGCGCGCTCTTGCCTGTTTCGGTCTACCGGGCCTCGGCCTGCAGATGCTCGCCCAGCCAGGCGTGCACCTCGTCCCAGAAATGCTTCGCTTCCTTGCCGTTCATGATCCAGTGGTTGGCGTCGTGGAATACCAGCAGCTTCGACGGCACCTGCATGCGCTGCAGATAGGTCCAGGCGGCGATGGTCTGGTTGATCGGCACGCGGTAGTCCTTCTCGCCGATGGTCAGCATCGTCGGCGTGGAGAACTCGGGCGCGTAGGTCGACGGGCTCTGTTCTTCCCAGACCTTGCTGTCGCCCCAGGGCGGCCCCCCGTTCATGCGTTCGCGGTGGTAGAT
>DATFJJ010000003.1:0-3813 GCA_035269245.1 Wenzhouxiangellaceae bacterium
CCTGGACTGAGCCGGGTAACGGCCCACTGCCCTCAAATCCAGAGTTGGAGCACCGGCCAGAACATCACAAGCAGCACGCCTAACGCCGCAGCCGTGTAAGCGGCGACTCGCGCCGGGTTGCGCCTGGCGTAGGACCACAGCGATTCGGGTGTGTATTCTTCGCGCGCGCTGACGACGTAAGCGTCCTGGAACGCGTCGAACACTTTTTTCGCCCGCTCGAACTCATCCTCGCGGCGAATCCAGATGCTGCCGGCACTGATGCCGAACGCCGTCGGCGGGATTTCGTAGAACTCCACGCCGGCCGCCTCCAGCGCTTCGCGCAGACCTTCGGTTTCTTCCGGCGTGACGCCGCGAAGACTGAGCAGTCTTTTTGTCATTCCGATTCCTTGCGGATGCCTGAATTACGCCGATATCCGACATCGCAATATTAACCGGACGGCGCGAAGTACAATCATTGGCATTCGCTCAACGAGGCACACAGATCATGTATTCATCCGTCGTTCTTCTGTACACATCGCTGCTTGCGCTCCTGCTGATTGGTCTTTCCTACAACGTGGTGCGTTTGCGTCAGCAGTATCAGGTCGGCATCGGTACCGGCTCGGTCCAGGCGCTGGAGCGCGCGGTGCGTGCCCAGGCGAATTTCTGCGAATACGTGCCGCTGGCGCTGTTGCTGCTTGCCCTGATCGAGTTCGGAACAAATATGCCGGCCTGGGCGCTGCATATCCTTGGCTTGCTGCTGTTTGTCGGTAGAGTCATGCACGCCCTGGGGCTGAACCGTACCGCCGGCGCAAGCAGCGCGCGGGTGGTTGGAATTGTGCTGACCTGGATCGTCCTGTTGGTTGCCTCCGGCATGGGGCTGGCGGCCTGGGTGGTGGCGGCACTCAATTGAGAAATCCTCAGGACCCGGGTCGGACGCTATCGAGGCGTTCGGACGAATCGGCTGCATGCGCTCACTCACTGGATCGCGCCGCGTCGATCCAGGACCTTTCAGCCGTCGCGCTTCAGGCCTGGAGCGCCCCAGTAAAGTGCCGTGTAAATCTTCGGGTCCACCGCCTTTCCCTGTCGGTACTGTTCACGTAGCCAGGCATCGATACGGTCGTATTCGATGGCGTGGACGGTGATGTCTTCGCTGGCGTCACCGCCGCCGGGACCTGTTTTTTCCAATTCGCTGGCGGCCACGAACACAGCGGTTTCGTCGGTCATGCCGGCCGAAGTGGGACAGCGCATGATCTCCGTGATCTTTCCGGCCGTATAGCCGGTCTCCTCGGCGAGTTCCCGGTGTGCGGCGGCAAGAACCGATTCGTCGGCCTGGTCGCGCTGATCGCCGACAAGACCGGCAGGCAGCTCGATCGTCATCCGCTCAATCGGTTTGCGGTACTGCTCGACCAGCACAAGCCGGTCGTCGGGTAGCCAGGCCACCAGCACAGCGACCACCGGGTTGGTTCGTGTGGCGTACTCCCAGTCATCGCGTTCCACAAGGCTCAGATACCGTCCCTTATAATGTGTTTTCGTTTGCATGTGGCTTCCCGGTTCCAGTTCGACGGCGCATCGCGTTGCGCATTGCCAGTGAACATTCTGGCATGAACACGGTCGCATTCTTGTCCGCAAGGCGCAGTCTGTGATGCCGAATCCGGCTCCCGGCGCGCCCCGACCAAGTCACTTTTGAATCATTGAAAACCGAAATCGAGCATTCCATGAATCTGAAGCACCTCAATTATCCGGCGCTGGCGACGCTTGCGCTTTTCTTGACGACCGCCATCGCGCAGCCGAATTCCCCACAGCCGTCGGATGAAGCCGCCGCGGCGCCGATGCAGCAGGCGGAACAAGGATCTCAACAACTCTCGCAGCAGAACGTACGGCCGGAAAGTCAGCTGGCCAGCTGGTTCCAGCGCGCCGCCGAGGCGTATGCGGCAGAAGACCACGAGGCCTGGGTCACGGCGCTGGAGAACCTGCATCGCCTGCGTCCGTTCAATTACGATTTCATGCGCCAGCTTGTAATGGGCTATTCACTGACAGGCAAGACTTCGGAAGCCTTCAACATGATGCTGATGATGCAGCAGCAGGGGCTGGCCGTGGACTGGGATCAGGTCGAGGAAGTCGAGACACTGCGCCAGTATCCGCTTTATCCGCATCTGCGTGACCTGATGAAAAACGCCGGCGATCCGGCCGGCGGGGCGTCGGAAGTTTTCACCATCGGCGCCGATTATCCGATGCCCGAGGCGCTGGCCTTTGATGCCGGCACCGGCCGTGTCTTCGTCGGGACGGTTCGCGACGGGCTTATTCTGGTGCGCGGCGAAGACGACGAGCAATTCAGCAAGTTTGCCGACCCGGAAGACACGCCGGGACTCCGAGCGGTGTTCGACCTGCTGGTCGACGAGACGCGGGGCCATCTCTGGGTAGCTACCGGCACGATCCGTCAGTTTCGTGACGCCCGGCCGTCGGAATTCGGTCGCACGGCGCTGATCAAGCTTGATCTTGCAACCGGCGAGAAACTCGGTGAGTACCGTGTTCTGCCTGACGGGCAGCAGCATATGCTTGGCGCCATGACGCAAGCCGACGACGGCACAATCTATGCCGCCGATGGCGCCGCCCCGCTGATCTACAGGCTGCGGCCCGGGGACGAGCGCCCGGAGCAGATTCTCGGCGCCCCGATATTTACAGGGCTGCGCGGCATCGCGTTGTCCGAAGATAACCAAAAGCTCTATGTGGCTGATTACGATCTCGGCTTGTTCTTCTTCAATCTTGCTCAGGATGGGCAGGGTTTTGGCCTGGGCATTCCCGAAACGCTCAACCTGGGCGGCATCGACGGGCTTTATCAGTGGGACGGGCACCTCGTTGCGATACAGAATGGCGTGACGCCGCAGCGCATTCTGCGGCTCAAGCTCGATGATTCGGGCACCAGGGTCGCAAGCGTGGCCCCGATGGCCAAGGCCTTGCCGTCGTTTGACAATCCGACTTTCGGCACGGTGGCAGGCGACGATCTGCTGTTTTTGGCGGCCAGCCACTGGCATCACGTTGGTCCCGATGGCCGCGCCCTGAATCCGCCGCTGCCGGATGTGCCGGTAATGCGTACATCAATCAAGAATGCCCAGGCCGCTGTCGTCGGCGAAGAGGTGCTCGAGGAACTCAAGCGCAAAAGCGGTCGGTGATGACGCGTCGTTGAAGACTCTGTTTGCAGCCGGCTCAAGAGTCGGCCTTACTGCCTGCCGAGCCTGTGCAGTCGCTGGCGCAGGGTCTGGCCGAAACCGAGGGTGTCCAACAGCACATCCAGCCCGTCCGGGTTGGCGGCGCCGATGCCAGCGTGCGTTGCACTCTCGATTTCGGCAATCGGCGTTTCCAGCCCGGTCAGCCTGCGCGACAACCGAACCGTGGGTTCGTGCTGCCGCAGCCGCGCACCCATGGCCTTGGCGCCGCGAATCTTGAGGAAAGCCAGTTCGTCAATCCGCTCGAACAGGGCGTCGATCGTGCCAAAGTGGGCCAGCAGCGAGGCTGCCGTCTTGGGGCCGACCCCCGGCACGCCGGGAATGTTGTCCACGGCATCGCCGGTGAGTGCCAGAAAATCAGCGATCTGGTCGGGACGGACGCCGAACTTGAGTTGGACGCCGGCCTCGTCGAGCTGATTGCGCCGTGCGAAATCCCACCAGCTGTCGCCGGGCCCGGCCAGCAGTTGCGCCAGGTCCTTGTCGCCCGTCACAAGCGCTACAGCATGGCCGCGCGCGCGCCAGTAGCGCGAGAGCGCGGCAATCAGGTCATCGGCCTCGAACCGGCTGTTTACATACAGCGGCAGGCCCAGGCACCCGGCCAGGTCCTTGC
>DATFJJ010000004.1:0-2457 GCA_035269245.1 Wenzhouxiangellaceae bacterium
CCAGAAACTGTTCCAGCCGCTGTTCGAGCGGGCCGCCGCGATCGACGACGGGGAGGCGTTCACAGAAGAAGAGAATCGGGCGTTCGTTGTAGAGACCATCGATGCGTTTAGGGCGGCGCCGGACGAGACCGGTTCGACGGAGTACTGATTCGGAACGGTATCGGTTGGCGGGCTGGCCGTCGGGAGCGTCGGATTACGCTTCGCTAATCCGACCTACACGATTTTCGGGATGGGTCTCGAGATTCCGGATCGCGATTTGCGCGTCCGAAATGACGGGGAACGGCGGATTGGTTGATGGATCGGGGTCGGGGTTGTGGCTTCGAGGTCCTGGATCGGCCTACGGCCGTCCGGGACGACGGTGTAACGAAAAGACCAAAAGACGAACTGACCAAACGACCAGGCGCTCAGCCCTTGAGCGCCTTCAACGCCGGCAGTTCCTTCCCCTCCACATACTCCAAAAACGCCCCACCCGCCGTCGAGATGTAGTCGATCTTGTCGGCCACGTGATATTTCTCGATGGCCGCAATCGTGTCGCCGCCCCCGGCCAGCGTAAAGCCCTTGCACCCCGCCACGGCGTGCGCAATGGCTTGCGTGCCGGAGTGAAAGCTTTCGAATTCGAACACGCCCACCGGGCCGTTCCAGATGACGGTGCCGGCGCCGCGAATGATCTCGGCCAGGCGGCCGGCGGACTCGGGGCCGATATCGAGGATCATTTCCTCGGGGTGGACGCGCTCGACATTGCGGAGCGTGGCGTGGGCCTCCTGGTGGAAACGCTCGGCGGTGAGCACGTCGGTCGGCAACGGGATTTCGGCGCCCTTCTTTTCGGCCTGGATCATCAGCGCTTCGGCCTTTTCGACCAGTTCCGGCTCGTACATGGACTTGCCGATTCGGTGTGTGGCCGCGGCCAGGAAAGTGTTGGCGATGCCGCCGCCGACGATGAGCTGGTCGACCTTTTCTATGAGCGCTTCGAGCACCTCGAGCTTGCCCGAGACCTTGGCCCCGCCGACAATGGCGACCAGTGGACGCGCCGGGTTGGCCAACGCCTTGTCCAGCGCGGCGACTTCGCGGGCCAGCAGCGGGCCGGCCACGGCGATTTCCGAATGCCGGATGACGCCCTCGGTAGATGCCTGGGCGCGGTGGGCCGTGGCAAAGGCATCCATCACGAATACATCGCACAGCGCCGCCATC
Source organism: Wenzhouxiangellaceae bacterium (assembly GCA_035269245.1). Taxonomy (GTDB): domain Bacteria; phylum Pseudomonadota; class Gammaproteobacteria; order Xanthomonadales; family Wenzhouxiangellaceae. Next base: position 1,189 of record DATFJJ010000004.1, read on the forward strand.
TTTTTGGCCAGGTCGTCGTCGTTGTCTTTCTCTCCTTCCAGAAACCGGACGTTTTCAAGCAGCACGACCTTGCCCGGCTGCGCATCGACGCCGTCGATCCAGTCGCCGACCAGCTCGCACGGCTCGCCCAGGAGTTCGCCGAGCTTTTCGGCCACCGGCGCCAGCGAGTACTGCTCGTCGAACTTACCCTCTTCCGGCCGGCCCAGGTGCGACATCACCATTACCGCCGCACCGGCGTCCAGCGCCTGGCGAATGGTGGGCAGCGAGGCCTTGATGCGGGCCTCGGAGGTGACCTTGCCGTCGCGGATGGGTACGTTCAGATCGGCACGGATGAGGACGCGCTTGTTTTTTACGTCTACCTGGTCGAGGGTTTTCATAGAAATTCAGGTTCAAGGCTCAGGGATTGGGGTTCAAGGCAGCCGGGTTCCGGTGACCTTCGCAAAAATCTGTTTCGATGATAACGCCTAGGCAGGCGGGGTTGCGGCTTGCTGTTCCCATAATCCAGTCGCCGGGCGGCCGGCATTGCTTCACTGTCGAACCCGTTTCAGGTAGATTTCCGGTTCGTGTCGTGTTCATTCGGCAGCTCCGGGCCGAAGATGGCGGCACCTCGAAACCACGGGAACGCGCCAATGATCGTTCGCAAGTTGCGACTCCGAAATGGCTGGTCACAGGATCAGCTGGCCGAACTGGCCGACGTGTCGGTCCGAACCATCCAGCGGATCGAGCGCGGGCATGCGGCCAGCCTGGAGACGGCCAAGGCGCTGGCCGCCGTGTTCGAGGTGGACGTGACTACATTCATCCCGGAGCAAGACGACATGACCCAGAGCGAAGACGAAAACACCAACACCCGGCACGAGCACCTCGAACCCGAGGAAGGCGAAGCGCTCGAATACGCCAAGGGCATCAAGGACTTCTTTACCGGCGTGCTCTCATTCGTGATTCTGGCCGTCGTGTTCTTCATGATCTTCGGCTTCGGCGAACCGGTGCTGTACGTGATCTTCGGCGGCATCGCCCTGTGGGTCGCCGTCCAGGGCCTGGTGGCCTTCGAAATCATCCGGATGCCGTTTCAGAACATGGAACGGCGGATTGCGGAGAAGAAGCTCGGCAGGAAGCTTTAGGCGCAAGGTAGGTACGTAGGCGCAAGCTCACAGACACTGGGCCCCGGATCAAGTCCGGGGCGACCGCTTTTGGAGGGCGCTGACGGTGGCCCGGGCGCGGCCGGGTCACGAAAATATTATTGTCCGAGGGCCGCTGCAGAGCGTAGCGAGC
>DATFJJ010000005.1:0-2303 GCA_035269245.1 Wenzhouxiangellaceae bacterium
CGGCTGATTGCCGACGAGGTACAGACCGACCGCGACTATCACCTGATGGAATTCTGCGGCGGGCATACGCACGCGGTGTTTCGGCACGGCATTCCGGATCTGCTGCCGGACAACGTCAAGCTTGTTCACGGCCCGGGCTGCCCGGTCTGCGTGCTGCCGGTGTCACGACTGGACATGGCGATCGAGCTGGCCGGCGACGACAACGTGATCCTGGCCAGTTACGGCGACATGCTGCGCGTGCCGGCCTCGCGTCGCAACAGCCTGCTCAACGCGCGCGCCCAAGGGAAGGACGTCCGGGTGGTCCAGTCTGCGGTCGAAGCGCTGGAACTGGCGCGTGCGAACCCGGACCGGGAAGTGGTCCTTTTCGCAATTGGGTTTGAAACCACGACGCCGCCAACGGCGCTGGCAATCAAGCAGGCCGCCACCATGGACCTGCCGAATTTCAGCGTGTTCTGCAACCACGTACTGACGCCTTCGGCGATCCAGTCGATCCTCGATTCTCCTGAAGTGCGTCGCCTCGGCCAGGTTCGCGTCGACGGCTTTCTCGGCCCATCGCACGTCAGCACCATCATCGGTTCGGCCCCGTACGAGTTCTTTGCTGCCGAGTACCAGAGACCGGTCGTCATCGCCGGGTTCGAACCCCTGGACGTGCTGGCCTCGATCCGAATGCTGATCCGCCAGATGAACGAGGGACGGGCCGAGGTCGAAAACCAGTTCCTGCGCGGGGTCTCGCGCGACGGCAACGAAAAAGCCAAGGCACTGGTGGCCGATGTGCTGGAACTCAGGCCCGATTTCGCCTGGCGGGGACTCGGTCACGTGCCCTACTCCGGACTGCGCATCAAGCGGGAATACCAGCGCTTCGATGCCGAGAAACGCTTCGAAATGGTGGAACGCGACGTGCGCGAGAACGCCGCTTGCCAGTGCCCCGCCGTGATCCGCGGTGTAAAGAAACCGACCGACTGCAAAATCTTCGGCACCGTGTGCACGCCGCGCAACCCTATCGGCTCGTGCATGGTCTCCGACGAAGGCGCCTGCGCGGCCTACTATCGCTATCGGCGCTATGCCGAGGCCGGATGATCGCTGGTCACGCGCTTGAGATTATGAGAAAAACCGTAAAGACATGAACCACGAAGGGCACGAAGAGCACGAAGAAAGGACAGAACAAAAAGCAAACGCCATCCGGGAATAGCCCACAAGCGGTATCCCGGATCTCCGGGGGCTGCCTGATCGTCAGCTTTGCAATGATTTCACAGCAGACCCGACCACGCTGTCTGGCCTCAGAACTATGATCAGCTGCTTGTTCTTTCTTCGTGCTCTTCGTGCTCTTCGTGGTTAAGATCTTTCGACTTCCCGGAATTTGCTGAACGATGCGCCTACTGATTCTCTGCCATGCATTCAATTCCCTGAGCCAGCGCGTTTTCGCCGAACTCGAGCGCGCCGGCCACGAGGTCTCGGTCGAACTCGATATCACCGACGAGGTCACGCGCGAGGCCGTCTCGCTGTTCGGTCCGGACGCCGTGATCGCGCCGTTTCTCAAGCGCAGGATTCCGGACGACGTCTGGAAGTCTGTGCCCTGCCTGATCGTGCATCCGGGGCCGCCGGGTGACAGAGGCCCGAATGCGCTGGACTGGGCTGTTCTTGACAGCGCTTCCTCCTGGGGCGTGAGTATCATCCTGGCCACCGCCGAACTCGACGGCGGACCGGTGCTGGCTTCCCGCGAGTTCACCATGCGCCCGGCGCGCAAGAGCAGCCTGTACCGGCTGGAAGTCACCGAGGCCGCCGTGCAGGCGCTGTTCGAGGCGCTGGAACAACTCGGGAAAATTCAGGCTTCATTCCAGGGGAAAGACCGGTCCCCGGCCGTCGAGGACCGCTGGCGCGATTCGGTCCCGACCGACCTGCGTCGAATCGACTGGACCCGTGACGATACCGAGACGGTGCTGCGCAAGATCAACAGCGCCGACGGGCAACCCGGCGTCGCCGACCAGATACTCGGTCGCGAACTTCGCCTGTTCGATGCGCGTCCCGAGCCCGCGCTTTCCGGACCCGCCGGCGGGCTGCTGGCACGCTGCGGCGGCGCGGTCTGCCGGGCCACCGCCGACGGGGCCGTCTGGATCGGTCACCTGAAGGATCCGGCCGGCATGAACTTCAAGCGCCCGGCCGTCGATATCCTGAATGGCGCGGCCGATGAACTGGACGAAATGCCGCCGCAGTGGAATGCGGACAACGACCCGCGAGGACCGATCCGCTATGCCGAACGCGGTGAAGTCGGAATGCTTGAGTTCGATTTCTACAACGGCGCCATG
>DATFJJ010000006.1:0-2167 GCA_035269245.1 Wenzhouxiangellaceae bacterium
ATGCCGCGCGCATAATCGACCACGATCTGGCGCATGGCCTGGGCGGCGATCGCGAAATAATGCCGCCTGTCCTCCCACTCGAGCGCCGCCGCGCCCTCCAGTTTTGCGTAGCCCTCGTGTACCAGTGCCGTAGTGTTAAGCGTTTGGCCGGGACGCCACCGTGCCAGCTGGTTTCTGGCGATTTTTTTCAGGTCGTCGTAGACCATCGGCATGACCGAGGCCGCGGCTCCCTGTCCGCCGTCGTGGGCAGCCCGCAGCAGGCGCGTGATCTCGCCCGCCTCGCCCTTGCCGGGATTATCGTCATGCCGCTCTTGACGACCGACCCCGGCGCTGTCCTCGTTTTCATCTTCATGGCAATCGTCCACGTGCTTTTTCACACAGCCTCCTGATCCATTACCATCTATCGAAGCATAAACGCAGCGCGACGCCGGGTCCAGAACCCGATCGGGTCGCAGTCGGGGTGAACAGCAGTGAATCCAGAACAATGGGCGCGTGTCGATGCCGCGCTTGAGCACTTGCTCGAAGACAAACCGGTAGATCTGTCGACGTTCTCGAAGGCCGAGCGCGAGCTCCTGGACCGACTGCTGGCGTCGGCACGCGGCGAAATAGCCGGCCTGGACACGCCTCCGGCCGACGACGAGGCACTGGCTTCCGAGCTGGTTTCCGCGCTGGCCGAACTCGACGGCATCGAGCCGGGATCCACTGTTGGCGCCTTCCGCATCATCGAAAGAATCGGCGCGGGCGGCATGGGTGTGGTTTTTCTTGCCGAGCGGGCCGAGGGCGGCTTCGACCAGCGGGTGGCGCTCAAGCTGCTCGCCCGCGATTCCGTCGATCCCGGTGCGGTGAGGCTGTTCGAACGTGAACGCAGGTTGCTGGCACGCCTGGAGCATCCCGGCATTGCACGCTTGATCGATGGGGGTCTTACCGAGCGCGACCGTCCGTGGTTCGCCATGGAATACATCGACGGCGAACCCATAGTGCAATATGCCGACAGCCGTAGACTTGGCATACGGGACCGGGTCGAGCTGTTTCTTCAGGCCTGCGACGCACTCGACCACGTTCATCGTCAGCTGATACTGCACCGGGACATCAAGCCGGCGAACGTGCTCGTGACGTCCGCCGGTCAGGTCCGGCTGGTGGACTTCGGCCTGGGGCGGTTGCTCCAGTCGGAGGATGAGTCGCTTTCGGCCGAGACGACCATAGCCGCCGGCCGAATGACGCCTGGCTATGCCAGCCCGGAGCAGGCCCGCGGCGAACCGGTCAGCGTGTCGTCGGAGGTCTACCAGCTCGGGTTACTGTTGTACCGCCTGACGACGGCGCTGCTGCCCTACCGCATCGAGGGCCGCAGCACCTACGAAATCGCGCGCGTGATTACCGATGCCGAAATTCGCCTGCCCAGTTCCAGATGGCGGGACGCCGACGCGGCCGACCGCGCCGTCTGCTTCGGGCAGACGCCCGACCGGCTGCGGCGGAGAATGGCCGGCGATCTGGACAACATCATCCTAAAAGCCCTCGCCCAAACCCCGGATGACCGCTATGGCAGCGCCGAGCGGCTCGCCGACGACCTCCGGCGCCACCTGGAACGCCTCCCCGTAAGAGCCCGGGCGGCAACCAGGAGATATCGTCTGGGCCGCTTCATCCAGCGCAACCGGATCGCCGTCGGCGGGGTTTCCGCATTCATGCTGCTGCTGGCCGTTTCCGTGGCCGTGCTCGGCGTGCAGGCCGGTGCCCTCGAACGGGAACGCGATCGCGCGCTTGCCAGTGCCGAGCGCAGCCAACGGATGGTCGACGCGCTGGCCGGCATGATTCGCATGTCGGATGTCGACCAGCCGGTCGAGCAACTTTATTCGCTGGGCGACTTGCTCGATCGCTACGTCGATTACGTGCGCGACCAGCTGGAACGTGACCCCGAAGTCCGCGCGCGCCTGCTCGGCATTCTCGGTCAGGCCATGCACGGCATCGACCGCTGGGGACCCGCACGCGCCGTGCTGACCGAAGCGCTGCATGAAACGGAATCCATTCTCGGCGAATCGAGCGAAGCGGCGCTGTCGATCACTCAAATGCTGGCCGAGGCGATCGCATTCGACGGCGACCTGGCCGGCGCGGTCGAGTTGCTCCGAGATGCCGAAAGCCGGCACGCTCGCCTCTCCGGTCCCGACAGCGAAGC
>DATFJJ010000007.1:0-8264 GCA_035269245.1 Wenzhouxiangellaceae bacterium
GGAAGTCGGAAGTCGGAAGTCGGAAAGACCCTTGCGATTTCACCGATCACCGACCACCGACCACCGACCACCGACCACCGACCACCGACTGCCGTTCTGACCTTAACCCTTAACCCTTAACCCTTAACCCTTAACCCTTAACCCTTAACCCTTAACCCTTAAAACCTAAAACCTAAAACCTAAAACCAGCGCGTCAGCGCCCGCGCCCGCGCCCGCGCCCGCGCCGAAATCACCCCTCCAGCATCGCCTTCAACGCCGCCAGGTTGCCTTTTGCCTCGTCGGCGGTCGGCGGCTTGACGCCGTCCTTGCCGGGCCAGTCCAGCAACTCCATCGGCAGTTCGGTGAGAAACCGGCTGGGCTCGCGCTTGCTGGTTTCGCCGAACTGGCGGCGGGTCTTGCACATCGACAGGCTCAGCCGACGCTCGGCGCGGGTCAAGCCTACGTACATCAGCCGCCGTTCTTCCTCGACCCGGCCTTCCTCGATGCTGCGCAGATGCGGCAGTAATCCGTCCTCGAGGCCGGCCAGCCATACGCGCGGGAATTCCAGGCCCTTCGCCGCGTGCAGCGTCATCAGGCGCACCTCGTCGGCGTCGGTGTCGCGCTCGTCGTCGGGGCCCGCGGCCAGTGTTATCCGGGCGATCAGTTCGTCTGGAGAACTGGTGTTCTTCGCCAGCCGCTCCACCCAGCCGACCAGGTCGTCCAGGCTTTTTCGCCGCCGGCGCGCCTGCTCGGGCTTGTCGGCCTGCTCGTCCAGCCACTCGCCATAGTCGATGTGGTTGAGCATTTCGCGGTACAGCGCGCCGGCCTCGTGCGGGTCGTCGCGCTGCGCACGATCATTGAATTCGATCAGCATGTTGGTGAACCCGCGCAGGCCGCGGCCGGCGCGTTCGGGCAGCTCGCGCTGGAACTGGCTGTCGGTGGCGGCCTCGAACAGGCTCTGGCCGGCGGCCCGGGCGAAATCAAGCAGCCGGGCCATGGAACTCGAGCCGATACCCCGCTTGGGCGTATTGGCCACGCGCATGAACGCCGGGTTGTCTTCGGGGTTGAACAGCAGTTTCAGATAACTCAGGCCGTCGCGGATTTCGCGCGCGTCGAACCAGCTCGGCCCGCCCGACACGCGGTACGGGATGCCGTATTCGCGCAGCGCCTTCTCGATCTCGCGTGCCTGGAAATTGGAGCGGTACAGCACCGCGGCCTGGCCCCACCGCATCGACGAGGAGCCGTGCGAGTCCATCAGCGAGCGCGCGATGCCGTCGGCTTCCTCGACTTCGTCGCCGTATTCGCGAATCGATATCCGGTCGCCCGGTCCGTGCTCGCTCCAAAGGCGCTTTTCGTGGGTATGCGGGTTGACCGCGATCACGGCGTTGGCGGCCTTGAGAATGGTACCCACCGACCTGTAATTTTGTTCCAGCTTGATGACCTTGAGCCGTGGATAGTCCACGCCCAACTGGTCGAGGTTCTCGGGCCGTGCCCCGCGCCAACCGTAGATCGACTGGTCGTCGTCGCCCACCGCGGTGAAGGTGCCGGATTCGCCGGACAGGCGCCTGAGCAGCCGGTACTGGGCGGCCGAGGTGTCCTGGTACTCGTCGACCAGGAAATAGCGCATGCGGGCGCGCCAGCGGGTTCTCAGTTCCGGTTCGTCGAGCATCTTCGCCGGCAGCGAAATCAGGTCGTCGAAATCCACCGCGTTGAGTTCGGAAAGGCGCTGCTGGTAGGCGGAAAAGACGCTCGCCAGCTGGGCCTCGCCCTCGCTCTCGGCGCCCGACAGCGCGCGCCCGGGTGCCGTGCCGGCATCCTTGAGCCGGCCGATCGCGGCCTGGGCCATGTAGACCCGGTCGCTCTTGACCGAACCGGGCAGCAGCTCGCGCACCAGGTCCGAGGCGGTGTGCTGGTCCAGGATGCTGATACCACGCTTGAGCCCCGCGGCTTCCGGATCGTCTTTCAGGATCGCCCACCCCAGGCTGTGGAAGGTGCTGACGGTCAAGCCCTCGGCGGCCTTGCGCTTGATCCGCTTGCCTACGCGCTTGCGCATCTCGCGGGCAGCCTTGTTGGTGAACGTGATGGCGGCGATCTGGCCGGCCCGGAAATGACCTTTTTCGATCATCCAGGCGATCTTCTCGGTGATCACCCGGGTCTTGCCCGAACCGGCGCCCGCCAGCACCAGCAGGGGTGAATCGATATGCGTGACGGCTGCGCGCTGCTGGGGGTTGAGACCGGACATATGAAACCTCTGAAAAACTACTGCGCGTGCGCTTGGCGGCGCCTAGCCGGTGACGGGGTAATTTCAATCCTCATGTATCCGAAAATACACTGCGGTTCCTGCGCGGAGCCTGTCCGGGACACAGGTCCGGGGGCGGCCACCGCCAACCACCCGCTCGCGACGTTTTTCAAAGGTTCCATAGGCGCGGAATTGTACTCCTGGTCCGACGAGCTTGCCGCCTCGCCGTGCCGGGTCGCACGTATACTTCCCACCCATGGCCAAGCTTTATTTCTACTACTCGACCATGAACGCCGGCAAGACCACGGTTTTGCTGCAGTCGGCCCACAACTACCGCGAGCGCGGCATGCGCCCGGTTCTGCTCACGCCGGCGCTGGACGACCGCGCGGGGCGCGGCATGATCCGCTCGCGGGTTGGACTGGAGGCGAGCGCCGACGTGTTCGATCCCGGGGAGGACCTGCTGGAAGTCATCCGCACCCGGGCCGCAGAGGCCGACATTGCCTGCGTACTGGTCGACGAATCGCAGTTCCTCACCCGCGACCAGGTCTATCAGCTCAGCGAAGTGGTCGACCAGCTCTCCGTGCCGGTGCTGTGCTTCGGTTTGCGCACCGACTTCCGCGGCGAGCTGTTTCCCGGCAGCCAGTACCTGATGGCCTGGGCCGACGAGCTCAAGGAACTCAAGACCATCTGCCACACCGGCAAGAAGGCCACCATGGTCGTGCGCGTCGACGGTCACGGCAATGCACTCACCGAAGGCGCCCAGGTGCAGATTGGCGGCAACGAAAGCTACATCCCCGTCAGCCGCGCCGAGTTCAAGCGCGTCTTCTACCACGGCGAACGGGCACGCTTGTTCAAATAAGGCGCTTCGCGCGGTTTCAGGTTTTAGGTTTTAAGCGAGTCAGGTGCCCGATCCATGGATTCGGGTAATGCCATGTCCCTGGCGTTTTACCTGACACCTAATACCTAATACCTAATCTGACTAGCGTCGTGTCTCAGTGCCCTGCTCAAGCCAATGAAAAATTTGTGCTGAAAGTCTCTGGGTCCCGGATCAGGTCCGGGACGACACCCAGGTGGAAGCTCCAGGACTGTCGCCCCGGCCTTGAGCCGGGGCCCAGTGGCTTTCTCCGCGGATAATGACACAGCGCAAGAACGCTGCCGAGACACGACGCTAGTCAGGAAATCTAAAAGCTAAAACCGTCATTCCGACGCTATCGCCTGAATCACGCGATCCCCGCCCAACTCCGCATTCCCGTCCAGAACCTCGAAAACCCGATCCAGCCCGTCCCAGAGGTGCGGCAGCAGCGGCCTGTATCGATTGGAGACGCCGGGGAAGGGCACGATGACGTCGAAGTGCTGGGCCCCGTCTATCTCCCAGTAAGCCAGCCGGGTCGCGCCGTTTTCGCGCGCAGTCTCCACGTATCGACGGGCGCTGAACGCGGCCGGAATCAGGCCGTCCTGGCGCCCGTGCAGGATAAGCACCGGCACTTCGGGAAGATAGCCCGTCGCCATGGTATCGCCCACCGCCTCGCGAAGCGCTATGGCGTCGGGGTCGTCGCCTGTCCACAGTTCGCGCAGGCATGCAAGGCCGGGAAACGTTGGATCTTCGGCATTCGCGGCGGCCATCGCGTCGATCCACTGCACCCCGGCGCCGGGGACCACGCCGCTGGAAGTAGCCCACCACATCCCGCGCTGTGCCTCGGCGGCTGGTTGCGGCGTTCCGTCTTCGGTCACCGCGACACTGAAACCGCACGGCATGGCGTCCACCGGGCGCCGCAGGTAGGCCGATGCGTACATGGCGGCGACCGAGCGCCACACGTCCAGCGTCGTGTTGACCGCTGCCTGGTCCAGCGCACCTGCCTCGAAGCCGGAGTCCTCGAGTGCTTTACGGGCCGCCGCAGGCGTCGGTTCGTCGACAAGCCCGGCCTGGTGCAGCGTCCGGCAGCGCTGCTCGCCGACTGGCAGCAGCGCCGGGTTGCCGAACGGCAGCTGCATCAGCACTGCCGCGTCGGCCAGCAGGCACGGCTGCAGGAGCGCGGCTTGCGTGGCGTAGTCGTAAAGATGCCTCGCGCCGGGCGGGGTGATGTTGGGCGCGGCCACCACGGCGGCGTCGAACAGACCGGGTGCGGACCGTTCCAGTGCACGCAGCGCGGCCCCGCCGCCGTTGGAGATTGCGGCCAGCACGATACGCGTGTCTTCGGCCGGGAATGGTGCATGCTCCGGAAAGGCCTCGCCGAGAACGTCCAGCCCGAACAGCGTCGCGGCTACCGTATGGTCTCCCCAGCCGGCCTCCGGATTGTCGCCGGAGTGGGCGTGCGGCACCGAGACCAGCGGCGCTTCGGCCGGCCCGGGTGTAAATCCGAGCTGTACGCTTCCGCGTGCGGCGCGGGTCCCGTCCAGTGCCACGCCGGTATCGGAGGCATGGTCGAAGATGTCGGTGCCGGCGCCCTTGTCGGTATAGGCCACCGCGCAGCCCCGGGGCAGCGCCCACGGGCCGGCCACCGGCAATCCGCCGTAGATGCCGCGCGAGCCGGACGCGGGTGCCACCACCAGGCACGGGCTTCCGGGATCGAACGCGTCGGGCAGCTGCAGTGCCACGCGGAACGGATGATCGCTGGTGGCCAGCCGGACGAAGGCGTGGAATTCGCGACCTGGAACTTCGGGCAGGACCGCGTCGACGGCGAATCCCCCGGTGGTGCCCAGATCGGCCAGGCCCTTGTAGTTGGCGTGGACGGCCAGCCGCCGGAGCAGTGCGCTTCGGTTCATGGTGCCGTCAGTCATTCTGGGCGCCGGGCCGCGCAGCCCGGCCAGGCCCAGCCCGGCGGTCAGCAGATCGTCGCCGTTCCGATGGGTCGTTTCGCGAATTTCGGAAACCATTACGTGCGGTTCCGGGCGCGATTCGGGTTCGACCTCGTCGATTGGCACAATGGGGGCGGGCGGGTTGTCGGCGGCGCAGCCGGCGAGCAGAAGCAGTGTGATGATGATCGGACGCGATTGTTTCACGATGGATCCTGAGTTCGAGCCGAGAGTGCCTCGCAATTTAGCACCGCCGGCCGGGCGGCGGCGCTGGACTTTGGTACGGTGCGGTCATCCGTCGTAACATGCGTCTAGCCTTCGCCGGAACCGCCTCGATGACGCAAGTCCTGATCGCCGACGACCATCCGCTGTTCCGCAATGCCCTTAAGCTTGCGCTGGATGCCTGTGTGGATTCGGTCGCGGTGCTGGAAGCCGAAGATCTGGAGCAGACCCGCACGTTGCTCACCGATTGCCGCGATGTCGATCTGCTGCTGCTGGATCTGCACATGCCCGGCAGCAACGGTTTGACCGGCCTGGCCGCCATCCGCTGCGAGTTTCCGGAAGTGGCCGTGGTGGTGATCTCGGCCAACGAGGATCCTGCCGTCATCAGGCGCGCACTGGATCACGGGGCCGCGGGATTCATCCCCAAGAGTTCCGGGCTGGACGTGCTGACCGAGGCGGTGACCGCGGTGCTCGACTGCAAAACCTGGGTGCCGGCGCACCTGCATCGCACGGTCGCCTCGATGGAAGGCGGCGACGGCGAACTCGCCGAGCGCATCGCCCGCCTCACCCCGCAACAGTTTCGCGTGTTGCAGATGGTCGCAGACGGCAGGCTGAACAAGCAGATCGCCGACCGGCTGGGCATCCAGGAGCGCACCGTCAAGGCCCACATGAGCGAAATCTTTGCCAAGCTCGAAGTGCGCAATCGCACCCAGGCCGGCATCGCCTTCCGTCGACTGGAACTGGTCGATCCGTCGGCGGTTCAGGCGTAGGCTGGAAGTCGGAAGTCGGCGGTCGGCGGTCGGCGCCAGAGCCGCCTCCCAACAACCAACAACCAACCGGTAGTCCCGAGTCGGAAGCCGGAAGAAACCGTCGAAATTTCTCCGGCCACGGATCATCGACCACCGACTCCCGTTTTGCCGTAATCCGTAATCCGTAAACCGCGGAAAAAAATCGGCGCCCCGAAGGACGCCGAAAGAAGGAATTGCCGGTTGTTTCCCGGGTCTAGAACGCGTACTTGGTCGTGAACTGGAACCGGTTGAGCTGGCCCGTCGCGCCGCTTTCGATTTCACGCTCGGCGGTCAGGTATTCGACGCCGAAGCTGAGCGGCTGCACCGGGCTGTAGAACAGGTTGACCTGTGCGTTCCAGGTGGACTTGTTCACGCCTGTACCGGTGAACCGCACCGGGTTGTCGACTTCCAGGTAGGCGAACGTGACGCTGGAGCGCAACTTCTGGGTCCACCAGTGACGATAGGCAACGAATCCGCCCACGGTGCTGATGGCTTCCAGCGAGCCGTTGTCGGTCAGCGCGGCGCCATTGGCGAAGTTGAGCGCAATCTGCTTTCCAAGGCCGTCGCCGGCATGAACCATGTAGCGGATATCGTCGCGGCCCAGCATGACCTTGCCGGATACGCTCACGCCCCAACCGGTTTCGGTCGCGTCCAGTCCGGCGGCGTTGTCGTCGATTTCCAGCTGGCGCAGCATGCCGCCGACCTGGAAATGACCCCAGTCGCCCTTCCAGGTGTAGCGCGCGGCCAGCTCGGGCAGCTTGTTTTCGTCGGTTTCGATCCGACCGCCGCCCAGCGGCGTGATCGACGATTCGGGGTTTTCAAGCGCGATCGCGAAGCCGCCGTTGGTGTAGCGCACCATCGGCGTACGACCGAACGAGGTGCCCGACGTCGGGCCGATGAAATCTGCGCTTTCCGGCAGGGTGGCGACGTCCATGAAGGTGTTCCAGGTCTGGCCGACCAGCCAGTTGTTCCACTTCACGAACGCATGGCGAAGGCGTGGCGAGAAGTTGTTGGTCGTTCTTTCGGTGCCGCCCGCCGTGGTCAGGAAATCCAGTTCGACGAAGCTTTGCAGAGTGTGCCCGCCGATCTCGTGGCTGGTGCCGAAGTTGAATCGGGTCTGCCGGGCATGAGCATCGAAATTGGTCGAGTCGTCGCCGCCGATGGGCACGATTGCGGGCACGTAGAAATCGCGGCCGAGGCTGTCGCCGCCCACTGTGCCGTCGTCGAAATTCGACACCATGAAGTCGGTCTTGATATAGCCGCCGTAGGAAAAGGTGGGCTTGTCCGACTTTTTGCTGGCCGCCGCGATCACCGGTTCGACCTTTCCTTCGAGTTCTTCAACGCGCTCGCGTGCGGCGGCTGCATCGGCGGACGCCTGTCGGGCCGCGGCAGTTGCCTGCGCGCCGGACTCGGTGCCCTGATCCAGAAGCGACTCGACCATGGCTTCGAGCTCGGCCACCCTTCGCTCGAGTTCGGCCACGCGGTCTCCGTCAGCCCAGACCGGCGCGGCGCAAAAAGCGCTGACCAGCAGCATGACAACGATACCCTGCATGAAGGTGATGTTTTTTTTCGTGGTTTCTTGCATCTTCCTCTCCCGTCTCGCTCACGCGGTTTATGTTAGCAAAGCGCATTTTTAACCTAATCATAACATTCGGGCAATTCGCCTTTAGTCGAATATGCTAATAAAAATGAAAGAACGAACAGTCCAAGTATCGCCCCATGCGACCAAAGTCTAGCGGCCAAACCCGCTTGCCGGCCTTTACAAGCGTGACGTGTTTAAAGGAAACTGGATTTACGTTCAACGCAGTATTCAAGGAGTCATCGATGTCCGATTCGCATGAACTGAAGGCGCGCTATCCAGTATTCGAATCCGTAGCCCGCTCGGCGCACGTCGACGCGCCGCGTTTCGAGGAAATGAGCCGCAAGGCCAGCGAGGATCCGGAGGGTTTCTGGGGCGAGGTCGGCAAGCGGATCGACTGGATCAAGCCCTACAGCCGGGTCAAGGATGTCTCGTTCGCGCTTGACGATCTGCATATTCGATGGTTCGATGACGGCACACTCAACGTCTGCGCCAACTGCGTGGATCGCCACCTGGAAAAGCGTGGCGACCAGACGGCCATCCTCTGGGAAGGCGACGATCCGGAGCGCGACGCGAAGATCACTTATCGCGAGTTGTACGAGCGCGTCTGCCGGTTCGCCAACGTACTGAAAAAGCTCGGCGTGCAGAAAGGCGACCGGGTCAC
>DATFJJ010000008.1:0-6720 GCA_035269245.1 Wenzhouxiangellaceae bacterium
GTCAGGAAGCTCAACGATGCGATCGAGCGCGGCGAACTGCTGTTCGTCGACGGCAGCACGGTCGACCGGCCCATATCCGAAGCGCTGATAACGCGTGACGCAAAGGTCGTATACGTCGTTGACGACGGCATTCCGGTTCTCCTGCCGGACCGCGGCATCGGCACCACGCAGCTCGAATCGTTCTGACTCGGCGAAATCAATTCGTCAACCGCCGGGAATGCACCCACAGCGTCAGGCGAGATTGATCTCTCGAATTCGCTGCTGCAAGTAGTTGTCCGAGGAAATCGATTCCGGATAACGGTTCGGGTTGTCCGGAGTAATGCACTGCGGCAGGGTTTCGATGATGAAATCCGGATTCGGATGCAGAAAGAACGGAATCGAGTATCTTGATCTGGTGGCAACATCACCGGGCGGGTTCACGACCTGGTGGGTGGTCGACTGGTAGACGTGATTGGTCAGCCGCTGCAGCATGTCGCCGACGTTGACGATGATGGTACCCGGCAGCGTCGTGACCGGCACCCACTCGGCGCGCTTGTTGAGCACCTCCAGGCCCTGCTCGCGCGAGCCGATCAGCAGCGTGATCAGGTTGATGTCCTCGTGGCGCGCGGCGCGCACCGCGCCGGGCACGGCGTCGCGAATCGGCGGGTAGTGAATGGGCCGCAGGATGGAATTGCCGCGATCGACCTTTTCGGCGAACCCGTCCGACGACAGTCCCAGGTCGAGCGCAATCGCCGACAGCATGCGTTGACCGAGATTGTCCAGCTCGCCATACAGCGCGAGCGACGCTTCTCGGAACCCCGGCACTTCCTCCGGCCAGAGATTGGGCAGCAGAATGTCGGGGTGCGGGTTTTCGCCTTCCAGCTCGCGGCCTACGTGCCAGAACTCCTTGAGATCGGGAACATCGTGGTCCTTGGCCTGCTCTACACCGAAGCCGGTATAGCCGCGCTTGCCGCCGCCGCCGGCTTGGTGATAGCGACGCTTGGTCTCTTCGGGCAACGCGAAGAACTCGCGAAAGCGCGCGTAGGCGCTCTCGATCAGGTCGTCGTCCAGGCCGTGGCCGGTAATGCCTGCAAAGCCGTATTCGCGATAGGCCTCGCCGAGCGCGGCCGTGAATTCGTCGCGTCTGCCGGTGAAGTCCCCGAGATCGAGTACCGGTATTCCATACTTTTGGATCGCGTCTTCAGTGTTCACTCGTATATCCCGTTGCTCCATCCTTTACTACGCCGGCCAGCTGCTCGGCAAGTGCCTGGACGGTTGCTTCGTCGCGGCCCTCGACCATCACGCGCACCACCGGCTCCGTGCCCGACGGCCTGAGCACCACGCGCCCCTGTCCGGCCAGCCGCCGCTCGACGTGATCGATCGCTGCAGCGATCTCCGGCTGCCGCTCGAGATCGCCGGAAGCGGCGCCATCGATCGGCACGTTGATCATGACCTGTGGATACTTGAACATGTCGGTGGCCAGCGACGCCAGCGAACGGCCGCTCTCGACCAGCACCTCCAGAACCTGGAGGGCGCTGACGATACCGCAGCCGGTGGTCGCGCGATCGAGGCAGAGAATATGCCCCGACGCTTCGCCGCCGAGCACCCAGTTGTTGTACACCAGCTGCTCGTGGACGTAGCGGTCACCCACGCGAGCGCGCAGGAAATCGATGTCGCGTCGGGCGAATGCCTCTTCCAGCCCGAAGTTGCTCATGACAGTGCCGACAACGCCGCCCTTGAGATCGCCGCGCGTGGCCCGGGCGCTCGCAAGTATGAACAATATCTGGTCGCCGTCGATCAATCGACCTTCGTGGTCGACCATCAGAACCCTGTCGCCGTCGCCGTCGAACGCCACGCCAAGATCGGCGCCGTGGGCGACCACCGCCCGGCACAGGCCGTCCGGATGGGTCGAGCCGCAGTCCAGGTTGATGTTCAGGCCGTCGGGCTTGTGATTCAGCGCGATCACGTCGGCGCCCAGTTCGCGAAACACGTCGGGCGCGATCCGGTAGGTCGCGCCGTTGGCGCAGTCGAGCACTATCTTCAACCCGTCCAGGCGCGTGCCGTACGTGACCGTGCCCTTGCAGTACTCGACGTAGCGCCCGGTCGCATCATCCATGCGGCTGGCCTTGCCCAGTTCGTGGGGCGGCACGTGGATCATGCCGTTCTCCCGACAATCGTCCAGCCGTTGCTCGATGCTTCGTTGTAGTTCGTCCGGAAGCTTCTGCCCGGATTCGGAGAAGAACTTGATGCCGTTGTCCTCGAACGAATTGTGCGAGGCCGAGATCACGACGCCGGCGGCAGCACCCAGCGAACGCGTCATGTGCGCGATGGCCGGCGTGGGCATGGGGCCGAGCAGTATCACGTCGACGCCGGCCGCCGACAGCCCCGACTCCAGCGCGGATTCGAACATGTAACCCGAAATGCGGGTGTCCTTGCCGATCACCACCGAGGCGCGGGTTCCGCGCTGCTCGGAAAGCACTTGGCCCGCGGCCCAGCCCAGACGCAGCGTGAATTCCGCGGTGATCGCGCCCTGCCCCACCCGGCCGCGAATGCCGTCGGTTCCAAAATATCGAAAACTCATACCCCTATTTTACGCCACTGGGCCTCCATCCGAATCCCGATGCGCCGATTGCCGAAGTGTTGATAGCCGAAGTTGACACGCCCGACAAATTCTGCTCAGCTTGGGGCAGTGATTCAATTTGCAGGAGCAACCCATGCGCAGCGCCGACTCATGGCTGGATGAATACGGCCAAAGCCACCAGAACCCGACCAACAAGATGATTCACTGGATCTGCGTGCCGCTGATTGTCTGGACCGTCACGGCCCTGATCTGGGCCATTCCGTCGCCCGTCGAATGGCTGAACTGGGCTGTGCTGATGGCTGTTCTGGCCATGATCTGGTACATCGCCCTTTCGCCCAGGCTGGCGATCGGCATCGGCCTGTTTCTGGCGCTGTGCCTGGCCATCAACGCGTGGGTGGAGTCGACCTTCGCGGCCCCGTTGTGGCTGATCGCCGTCGTGGTATTCGTCGCTGCGTGGATCGGCCAGTTCATCGGCCACAACATCGAGGGCAAGAAACCCAGCTTCTTCAAGGATCTGCAGTTTCTGCTCGTCGGCCCGGCCTGGTTGATGGGGTTTATCTACCGCAAGGCCGGCTGGAACTACTGAGCGGTTAGCTGGTTAGCCGGTTTCCGGTAAAGCCTCGCATGCGGCTTGCGGCAGGAGCTGTGGGGCGGCGCTGGCGCCGACGGATTTTATCCTGTCGCGGCCGGAGCCCGCCCCCACAAACCCGGAATTACTCTTCGATGTGCTCGCCGTAGGCATCCGCGTCCATGAGCTCGTCGATCTCGTTGTCGTCGCCGGGCTTGACGGTGAACAGCCAGCCGTCGCCGTAGGGATCGTTGTTGACCGTTTCCGGGGAGTCCTTGAGCGCTTCGTTGACGCTGACGACTTCGCCGGTGATGGGGGCATAGATATCGGAGGCCGCCTTGACCGATTCGACCACGGCACAGGCTTCTCCGCGCGTGATTGTCTCGCCCTGTTCGGGCAATTCGACAAACACCAGGTCGCCGAGCTGCTCCTGGGCATGATCGCTCACGCCGACGCGCACCGCGCCGTCTTCGAGCAGTTCGGCCCATTCGTGGGTCTCGGCAAAACGAAGTTCAGACGGGATATTGCTCATTTGTGTGTCCTCGTACTCGGGTTCCGGTGTTTGCTGGGTGAATTCTAGCGGCTGCGCGTAGCGAATGTCACGAGGGCAGACCCTCGCGCGGCTTTCCGTTGCGCACGAAAGGCAGCTTGACCGCCTGGGCCGGCAACTCGCGGCCCCGCAGTTCCACGATCGCCTCGTCGCCCGCAGCCTGCGGAATCCTGGCCATGGCGACCGGGCGCTCCAGCGTGGGGCTGAACCCGCCGCTGGTCACCACGCCGTCACCGGCGTCGGTCACTACGCGCGCGCCTTGGCGGGGGATTCCGCCGGCGCCCAGTACCAGGCCCACCAGCTTGCGCGAAACGCCTTCGGACTTCTGTTTTTCCAGGGCCTGCCGACCAATGAAATCTCGATCGACCGGCTCGAACGCCACCGTCCAGGCCAGATTGGATTCCAGCGGCGTCGTCTCGCGATCCATGTCCTGGCCGTAGAGGTTGAGTCCCGCCTCCAACCGCAGCGAGTCCCGTGCACCCAGGCCGCACGGCACCACGCCGCGCTCGACGAGCTTGCGCCATGTCTCCGGGGCCATCCCGTCGGGCAGGATGATCTCGCAACCGTCTTCGCCGGTGTAGCCGGTCCGCGCGACGAAAAAATCGCCGTGAACCAGCGAGCGGAACGGCTTGAGACTGGCCACGTCAGGCGCGCCCAGAAGCTCGACCACGTGGTCGATCGCTTGCGGCCCCTGGACGGCGATCATTGCCAGGTCGTCGCGCTCGGTCACCCGGGCGTCGAAATCGGCCAGCTGGCGTGCTATCCATTCAAGGTCGCCGGCGCGGGTTGCCGCATTGACCACCATGCGGTAGAAGTCGTCTTCCAGCCGGTAGGTAATCAGGTCGTCGATGATGCCGCCGGACTCGTCGAGCATGCAGCCGTATATGGCCTGCCCGCGCTCGCGGATCTTGTCGACGTCGTTGGCCAGCAGGCGGCGCAGGCCTTCCCGGGCGCCGGCGCCCTCGATATCGACCACGGTCATGTGCGAGACGTCGAACATGCCGGCGCGCCTGCGCACCGCATGGTGCTCCTCGACCAGTGATCCGTAGCGGATCGGCAATTGCCAGCCGGCGAATTCAACCATCCGGGCGCCGGCTTCAACGTGCTCGTCGTACAACGTCGTTTTCTGCGACATGCTGCTGTCCTGATTGCGTCGAGCGCATAGTTTAACGGGGCGGCGTGGAAAGGTTTCCGGTTTCCGGTTTCCGGTTTCCGGAAAATCTTCGCTTGCAGGCAAGCTCCCACACCCGTAGCGGGCCCTGGGGCCTCGGCCGCCGCAGCACCGGCTACGGGTGTGGGAGCCGGCCTCGCCGGCGAATGGAATTGTCCGGCTACCGACTCCCGACCTCCGACCACGCCTTTGCCTTTGACTTTCCGGAAACCGGAAACCCGAAGCCCGAAACCTTTTCTTTTGCCTGTCCCTTTCAGGGTTCCCGAATCGCCAGCAGCCGGATTTCCGTCATGTCCTCGATCGCGTAGCGGATTCCCTCGCGCCCCAGCCCCGAATCCTTGACCCCGCCGTAAGGCATGTGGTCGACGCGGAAGCTCGGCACGTCGTTGATGATCACGCCGCCGACTTCCAGCAGGTCCCAGGCCTTGCGGATCTTGCCGATGTCGCGGATGAACAGGCCGGCCTGCAGCCCGTAGCGCGACCGGTTGATGACCCGCAACGCCTCGTCGAAATCTTCGAATGGCTCGATCACCATGGCCGGGCCGAACAGCTCGTTTTCGTAGATTCGACAATCCCGGGGAACGTTCTCCAGCACCGCCGGGCGGACCACCGGGCCCTCGCGTTCGCCGCCCACCAGGCGGGTCGCGCCCTTGCCCTCGGCTTCCTCCATCCACTCGACCACGCGCTTTGCGTCGTCCTCGCTGATCATCGGTCCGATGAAGGTCTCCGGATCGCGCGGATCGCCGCCCTTGAGCGCGCCGACCTTCTCGATCAGTTTCTTCTTCACTTCATCATAGATATCGCGATGAATCTGCACCCGCTGCACCGATATGCAGCTCTGGCCGGACTGGTAGAAGCCGCCGAACACCAGCCGGTCCACGGCGTCGTCGATGTCGGCGTCCGCATCGACCAGGCAGGCCGCGTTGCCGCCCAGCTCCATCACCACCGGTTTCTTGCCGGCCTTGGATTTCAGCATCCAGCCGACCTTGTCGGATCCGGTAAAGCTCAACAGTTTCAGCCGCTCGTCTTCGGTAAAACGCTCGGCCGCGTCGCGCGGCACCGGCAGGATCGAGAACGCGCCTTCGGGCAGATCGCATTCGGCCAGGATTTCACCCAGCACCAGCGCGCCCACCGGCGTCTTCTCGGCCGGCTTGAGCACGAAGGGGCAGCCGGCCGCGATGGCCGGGGCAATCTTGTGGGCCACCAGGTTGTACGGGAAATTGAACGGCGTAATGAACGAGACGGGGCCTACGGCCACGCGCTTCCACATGCCGATGAACGATTCGGTACGCGGCGCGATATCCATTGGCAGCACTTCGCCGCCAATCCGGGTCGCCTCTTCGGCAGCGATCCGGAACGTGTCGATCAGCCGCTGGACTTCACCCTGGGCGTCCTTGATCACCTTGCCGCCCTCGACTACCAGGATCTCGGCCAGTTCGTCGTAGCGCTCCTCGAACCGGTCGGCGCAGTGGTGCAGCACGTCGCGACGCCGGTGCGACGGCAGTCGGGCCATTGCCGGCGCCGCACGTTCCGCGGCCTCGACCGCCTTGTCCACCACCGCATCGTCGGCCTGCGCCACCCGAGTCGCGGTCTTGCCCGTGTGCTTGTCGGTCACCTCGAGCTCTTCGTTGGCGAAAACGGCCTTGTTGGCCAGGTAGTAGGGATATGCGGATTTCATGCCCATGGTTCACCACCGGATTTCGGATTTGAATCAACAGTCTGTAAAGGATAACAGGACGGACGGTTTCCGGTTTCCGGTTTCCGGTTTCCGGTTTCCGGTTTCCGGTTTCCGGTTTCCGGTTTCCGGTTTCCGGTTTCCGGTTTCCGGTTTCCGGGTTCCGGGTTCCGGGTTCCGGGTTCCGGGTTCCGGG
>DATFJJ010000009.1:0-2227 GCA_035269245.1 Wenzhouxiangellaceae bacterium
CTGAACACCCGTCGCAAGTTGGTCGATGTTTCGCCGACCAGGAGTTCCGGGATGTTTTCGGCTTCGGCGCGGATCATCGCTTTCTGCGAATCACCATGGGCCTCGAATTCGTCGATAAGCCGGTACGGCGCCGGGTAATGCTCCGGACGCGCCTTGGACTTGGTCTTCTTGCGCATCTGGCCGGCGAGAAACTTGCGCGCCGGGCCGAACGTGGAGAGCTTGTTGACCACGCCGGTGAGCTTGTGCCGGCGCTTCTTCTGCACCGCGCGGCGCGCGGCCCAGCGCAGCGAACCGTGGATATCGACGGTCTGGTCGACCAGACCGATGCCGCGCGCGGCCCTGGCCTTCAACATGCGCCCGGTGAGCATGATTTCCATCGCCTTCATGCCGCCTATGGCCTGGATGGACCTGCCGGAACCGCCGTAGCCGGGATAAATGCCGAGATTGACTTCCGGAAATCCTATCTTGGTCTTGTCGCTGTCCAGCGCGATGCGCCAGTCGAAGCACAGCGCCAGTTCCAGCCCGCCGCCCAGGCAGAATCCTTCGAATGCAACCACCTTGGGGAATTTGAGCCCCTCGATTCGATCGAACAGCTCGTGCACCTTGCGTACGTTTTCGGTCAGCAGCGATGCATCCTTCGTGGCATCGAATTCGCGCACGTCAGCGCCGACGATGAAGCTGCCGGGCTTGCCGGACATCAGGACCAGGCCGGTCGGCGCGTCCTGTTCGAACAGGTCGACGATTTCTCCAAGTTCGCCCAGAATCTCGCTGCTGAGGCTGTTGACCTTCTCGCCATCCCTGTCGATATATAGCCAGGCGATCCCGTCCAGGTCTCTTTCGAGACGCCAGTGTTTGAAGTTACCCTGCTCGCGCGTTGCTGCGGCTTGTGTGGCCATCCGGTTCAAGCTCCATGCGTTGGCGTATGTTTCCAGTTTAACAGGGGAAGGGGCCGGATTAGCAGTCAGGGGATTTCATAACCTGCTGCACGCAGCCACTGCGCGATGCGGATCAGCGGCATGCCGATCAGCGCGGTCGGGTCGTCGCTCGCAAGCGACTCCAGCAGCGCGATGCCCAGGCTTTCGGAGCGCATCGCCCCGGCGCAGTCGAACGGCTGATCGCGGTCGACGTAGCGTTCGATTTCGGTCTGCTCCAGCGTGCGATAGGTCAGCCGCGTCGGGACGATGTCGACCTGCTCGATGCCCGGGCCCACCAGCGCGATGCCCGAGAGATAGTCGACCCGCTTGCCCGACATGCGCTGAATCTGGCAAATGGCGCGCTCTCGCGAACCCGGTTTGCCGAGGATTTCGTCACCCAGCACCGATACCTGGTCGGCGCCGATAACGAGCGCCTCCGGATGTCGGGGCGCGATGTGTTGCGCCTTGCCCAGTGCCAGCCGCCGCACCAGGGCTTCCGGGGTTTCGCCCGGCTCGGCTGTCTCGTCGATGCCGCTGGTGGCGGTTGAAAACGGCAGGCCGAGACGGTCGAGCATCCTTGCCCGGTAGGGTGAACTGGAGGCGAGGATCAGCGGCGGCGGGGTGTGTGCGGGAACAGGCATTCGAAAGTCACTCCACTATTGTTGTCGAAAGACTTCAAATGGTATACTGACCGGCTATGTCGCGTGATTTTCCCGATTGGATCGACGTTGAGCGCGCAGCCCAGGCCGGACGACGGTTTGCCGGCGAGGCGCGAATCGAATGGATGCCCCGCGTGGTCGACCTGCTCGACGAGCCGGCGCCGGACGACGAGATCGGCTTCGAAATCTCGGCCGAGCTGGATGGGTCCTCGGGCGCCGGGGACATCGTGCGCCTGGACGTGCGAGTGCACGGCTCGGTGCCGATGACCTGTCAGCGAACGCTTAAGCGTTACTGGCAGCCTATCGACAGCCGTTCGTCGGTGGCTGTGGTGGCTTCGGAAGACCAGTTGTCGACGTTGCCGGAAGATCTGGAGCCGAAACTGGTGCCGGGAGGTCGGCTGAAGCTGGTCGAGCTGGTCGAGGACGAGCTCCTGCTGGCGCTGCCGCTTGTGCCGCGGGATCCGGACAGCGCCCCGATCGAGAATGCCGGGGACAGCTTGGAACCGGTCGAGCCGGACGAGAGCGAAAGCCCGTTCGCCGAACTTGCCCGGTTGCGCAAGTCGAAAGACTGAGCGCGACCGCCGTTAGCGAAGACTGACTGTGGAACGAAGCTGGCCGGGAAAGATCCTGCCACGATGACAGACAAGATGGAAA
>DATFJJ010000010.1:0-4961 GCA_035269245.1 Wenzhouxiangellaceae bacterium
CGGATCTGGTTTGCCACCGCGACCAGACAAGTGGCCCACGATCGCTTTTCGCTGGCGCTCGATTTCGGGGCCTTGCTGACCCGGTTATGGCCCCGTGTCGAAAGCGCGATGGACGTCTCATGGGACTGGCGTCAAACGGACGAAGGTGCCACCGACGGCAAGCTGAGCTGGAACATGCTGATCGGCTGGTAAGCGCCGGGGACCCGTCCCCTAGTCCACCGGCATTTCCTTGCCGCGCTCGGGCTGGAGGCTCCAGCTGCCCGCATTCGCCCGTTTCCATTCGCGAGTCAGCGAACATTCGGCCTCGTTCGATACCAGCAAGTCGGATTCCAGGAACTCGTAGATCTCGGCAAAGCTGCGCACATTCAAATCGTCGACGCGCCTGAACACGTGATCGGGCAGGACGTCGCTTGGCGCTTCCAGCCCCATCGCCGCGAGCATCTCCAGCAGGGCGTGGATGGTCGCCCGATGGAACTGATAGACGCGCTCGGTCTTGCTCGGCACGTGCAGGCCCTTGACCAGCGCCGGGTTCTGGGTGGTGATGCCGGTCGGACAGGTATTGTTGTTGCACCGTAGCGCCTGGATGCAGCCCAGCGCGAACATCATGGCGCGCGCCGAGTTGCAGGTATCGGCGCCCAATGCAAATGCACGAATCATGTGGAACGACGACAACACCTTGCCCGAGTAGACCACCCGGATTCTGTCGCGCAAGCCCGCACCGACCAGCGCGTTATGGACGAAAACCAGCCCGTCGCGACCGGGCATTCCCAGAGAATTCGAGAACTCCAGCGGCGCGGCGCCTGTACCGCCCTCGCCGCCGTCGACGGTGATGAAATCCGGCGCTGTGCCAATTTCTATCATCGCTTTGCACATTGCCAGGAAATCGGTACGCCGCCCGACGCACAGCTTGAGGCCCACCGGCTTGCCGCCGGACAACTCTCGAAGACGCGCGACGAATTCGATCATTTCCACCGGCGTGGCGAACGCCGAATGCCAGGGCGGCGACAGCGCGACTTCGTATTCGGGCAACCCCCTCGCCTCGGCGATCTCGGGCGTCACCTTGGCCGCCGGCAGGATACCGCCGTGGCCCGGCTTGGCTCCCTGGGACAACTTCAGCTCGATCATCCGGATCGATTCGCGGCGGGCCGTGTCGCGAAACTGCTCGGGGTCGAACCCGCCGTCCTTCGCCCGGCAGCCGAAATAGCCGGTGCCGATCTGCCAGATCAGATCGCCGCCGGGCTGGAGGTGGTATTTCGAAACCCCGCCCTCACCGGTGTTGTGCGCGAAACCACCCTTTTTCGCACCGCCGTTCAGGGCCAGGATGGCATTACTGGAAATCGAGCCGAAACTCATTGCCGAGACGTTCAAATGCGAGGCCGAGTAGGGTTGGGCGCAGTCGTCGCCGCCGAACTTCACGCGCGGCTCGTCGTCCAGTTCCTCAACCGGCGCCAGCGAATGACTGGCCCACTCATAGCCGATCCGGTACACGTTTCGCTGGGTGCCGAACGGGCGGGTCTCGAGCTCGTTCTTGGCGCGCTGGTAGACCAGCGACCGGAATTCGCGCTCGACCGGATAGGCGTCCAGGTTGGATTCGATCAGGTACTGCTGCAATTCCGGGCGCACGCCCTCGACCATGTAGCGGCCGTGGCCGATGATCGGGAAATTCCTTAGCACCGTATGCCGATTCTGCAGCGCGTCGCGCAGGCCCAGCGCGAACAATGGCACCAGCACCACCAGGCTCCAGAGTATGGGTGGCCAGAACAGCCAGATCAGCGCGACAAGCGCGAATAAACCGGCCGAAATGCCGAAGAACCAGCGTCGGACCATGGTTCGGATTCCTTCGATCTTGAACGGAGTCGACTATAGCAGGGGGGTTATCTTTGCGCTTCGCGCTTGAGTCACGTCAAAAGCGGTTTCGCCGCCGGCTGCGCCGGCTTTAGCGAGTGACTTCTTGGCGCCCCAAGAAGTAACCAAGAAACGCTGCCGGGCGACGGCGGGATGCGGGCACGGAACGTTCGGAGGCAGTTGCTCCGACATGCACCCAACGTTCGGACCCACCCCATCTGCCTCGATGGCGCCGAGTATCGCAGCAGCGAACGGGGCATTCCAGTTCCGCATGTCTGAGCGAGCGAAGGGAGCGAGTTCGGAACCGGCCGTTCGCTGAGAGAAACGCAGGGCACCCGGCGCAGTTTGCCGGGCGCCTTCGCGGCATGAGCGATTTTGCCTACTTTTGTCGCCACAAAAGTCGGTCGCATCAGCTCGCGAAGCGAGCAGCGAAACAGCCTTTGAATTTAATAGCGCGCCCGATGCCGGGCATCGAGAACCGGCCGGCGGCGAAACGGCCTTTAAAAAAACAACTACAAAGCCGTCCAGCCACCATCGACCGAGATTGTCGTCCCGGTAATCTGGTCGGCCGCCGACGAGCACAGAAACACGGCCGTGCCACCAAGTTGCTCGACCGTGGCGAATTGTTTCGAAGGCTGGCGCGCCAGCATCACTTCGCGCATGACCTGCTCGCGGTCCATGCCGTATTTTTCCATCGTGGCCGGAATCTGCTTCTCGACCAGTGGCGTCAGGACGTAGCCCGGGCAAATTGCGTTCGCGGTGATGGGCTCTTCTGCGGTTTCCAGCGCAACCGTCTTGGTCAATCCCACGAGGCCGTGCTTGGCCGCGACGTAGGCCGCCTTGAACGGCGATGCAGTCAACCCGTGGGCCGAAGCGATGTTGACGATGCGACCCCAGCCGCGCTCGCGCATTCCCGGCAGTGCCGCGGCCGTGGTGTGGAACGCCGAAGACAGCATGATCGCGATGATCGCGTCCCACTTCTCGCGCGGGAATTCGTCGACCGGGGCGACGTGCTGGATGCCGGCGTTGTTGACCAGGATATCGACCACACCGGCCTGTTCGATCAGATTTCGGCAGGCATCCGGATCGGCCATATCGGCCTGGATGTAGCGGGCACCGACGCCCTGCTCCCCGGCGATGCGCTCGGCCAGCGCGTGGTCCTCCTTGGTGTCGGTAAATGAATTCAGCACCACATCGGCGCCGGCCTTGGCCAGTTCCTCAGCCACGCCCAGCCCGATGCCGGAGTTGGAGCCCGTGATGACGGCGGTTCTGCCTTTCAGCGACATAGCGGCATTCCTCGATTCGAAATCGACAATACCGCCAAGATTACCCCGGTCACCGGATCGCGCCAACTGGACTTTCGGTCATGGCGCCGGGCAGGAAACCACGCGCTGCATCGCGTTGTGCAGGAATCTTTCTACAACAAGCGCTTTGCACGCTTCCAGGTGCCGCGCCATTCGTCCTCGCCGCAGTAGCGCCATTGCGCAGTGAACGCGTCTCGATCCGACGATTCGAACTCGATCCGCAGCGGGCCCCAGTGGTCGCTGCCGGCCTTCTCGCTGTCGCACGACCTTCTCGAGTTGTCTTCGACCCACCAGCCCTCGAACACCCTATCGCTGACGAACTCGCCCAGCAGCCGGCCGCCGTCGGAGGTGTATTCACCTTCGAACTTGCCGGCGACACGGCGCATTTCCAGAATGCCGTGGTCTTTGGCGTCCCAGACGCCGCGGATCTCGATGCTGGCTGCTTCGCCGGGCGCGTCGGTTCGCGGCGTGCGCACGGTCAGCTCCACGCGTCGGTTCCGGGCCCGTCCCGGGGCCGTATCGTTGCCGGCCACCGGCCGCGACTCTCCATACGCCTTCAGCGTTACGCGTTCCTGCGAAAATCCGGCATCCTCGACCAGGTAATCGGCCACGGCCCCGGCGCGGTTGCGCGACAGCATTTCATTGTCCGACTCGGCGCCCACGGCATCGGTGTGGCCGGCGACGACCACCGAGGTCTCGGCCCGATTGCCGATCGCGCCGAGCACTTCGTCGATGGCGGCGAATGCTTTGGGCCTGAGCATGTATTCACCGGTATCGAACAGCACGGCGCTGTCCAGCGCGATGCGCTGCGCCGATCCGATCGCGCCGACGGCGTCGATATCCGCACCAGGGGTCTCGCCGCTGCCGCATGCGCTCATGAGGTCGACCAGCTTGACGTAGCGGAACTCGGCATCGGCGGCAACGTAGGGCGCCAGATCGATTTCGGCCTTCCCGCCGGAGATGCGCCCGACCCGCGTCCAGGCGTCCCCGTCAGCGGAGACGGCCATTGCCGTCGGCTCGGTATCGGGCCCGATCTCGAATACATAAAGGTCCGGGCCGGCGACATCGACCAGCGCGTTGTCCTCGAACGCCAGCACCAGTTCGCCGGCACAGCCCAGCGTGACGTACCCGATGTTGTCGTCGCCGGAGAAATCAGGCACCCCCAGCGCGGCCTGCGGATCGGCCGCGCGGTCGATCGGCGAAGGATCGCCGTCGCTGTAGGATTCCACGGCATCGGCGAACGAGACGTCGCCCATCGGAAACAGAACCTCGCCGCCGTGGCCGTCGGGATAACTGCCGCTGGTCGCCGCCTGCGACTGCGCGATCGCCGATGATGCGGACAGAATGATTGCGCACAAGAGCGCGAAAGGAAACCTCATCGGAGCCTCTTTACGTTTGAATTGGACAGAACGGCGCACCAGACGGGCCGTTTCTTTCTTTACTGTCTACCTACGCAATTACGCTGTCGGACACGACGTCACAACCGATTGAACCGGCCGCGCGTTTTACTTCGCGGGCCAGGGGCTCAGGCAGATTCGGTGGCTTCGGCAGCGGCGCCCGTCACTCGCACTTCCTGCCCGGCTCTCAGGCGCTCGTTGCCGCGGATGACGACGCGGTCGCCAGGCTGGATGGCGCCCCTGACTTCTATCATGTTCTCCGAGCCGATGCCGACCGCGACACTGACCCGGCGGGCGGTGTTTTCGGCGTCGATCACGTAGACCGAGGCGCCGTCGCCTCTGAGCACCAGCGCGTCGCGCGGCACGGCCAGTACCTCGCGCACATCGGCGGTGGGGATGGTGACGCGCACGGCCT
>DATFJJ010000011.1:0-4482 GCA_035269245.1 Wenzhouxiangellaceae bacterium
GGGTTGCCGCGATCGAGAGTATCGGGTCGTCCACGCGCATCGAGGGTGCGAAGTTGTCTGACCGCGAAGTCGACCGTCTTCTCTCGCGGATCGATGTCACTTCCTTTGCCAGTCGTGATGAACAGGAAGTCGCCGGTTACGGCGCTGCGATGGAGACGGTCTTTGCAAATTACGCTGCAATCGCTCTGAGCGAGAACCACATCAGGCAGCTTCACCGCGACCTGCTGCAATACACCGACAAGGACGCGCGGCATCGTGGTGCCTACAAGACATCGAACAATCATGTCGAAGCGTTCGGGCCGGACGGGCAAAGCCTGGGCGTCGTGTTCGAAACCGCCACGCCATTCGAAACGCCGGCGCAGATGAAAACGCTGGTTGAGTGGACGCGGAATGCCATTGAAGCCGATGAGTTGCATCCGCTGCTGATCATCGGCGTTTTCGTGGTTGTCTTTCTCGCCATCCACCCGTTTCAGGACGGTAACGGGCGGCTGTCGCGAATCCTCACGACGCTGCTCCTGCTGCGCGCGGGTTATGCCTATGTACCCTACGCTTCGCTGGAAAGCGTCATCGAACGATCGAAAGAAGACTACTACCGCGCATTGCGCAGCACGCAGGCTACACTTCGCTCGGATGGACTCGACTGGCAGCCCTGGCTCGATTATTTCCCTGGCGCGCTCGTCGGTCAAAAGCGCGTGCTCGACGAGAAAATCCGGCGTGAAAAGATCCTGTTCGATTCACTGCCGCCGCTTTCGCTGGAAATCCTCGACATCGCTCGCACGCAGGGGCGGGTAACGGTCGGAGGCGCGGCAAGACTCACCGGGACCAGCCGCAATACCGTCAAGGATCACGTCAGGCGCCTCGTCGAAACCGGCCACCTCACCCGTCACGGCGCCGGGCGCGGGACCTGGTATGCGCTTGCCTGACCCCGACCGCCCGCCGACCAGCATCACGAGCTGCGATGCCCCGAAAATTCCCGGATTTGTCAGTCACCGTGCTCGGGACCCGTCGCGCGCATCATCCAGATGCTGTTTCAGCGGCGTGACAATCCAGTCCTGCATTCCGGCTTCTTGAAGCGTGTCGACGGCATTTTCCAGCCTTGCGATGCCCTGATCGCGCTCGCCGGCATGGATCTGGACCAGGGCCTTCAGCGCCTCGACCCGGACATCCCAGTGGGTGCCAGGGCTGGCGGCGGCGAGTTTTTCGGGGTCGAGGCGATCGGCGAGGGGTCGGGCCTCGTCGGCCCGGTCAAGCTCGATCATGGCGCGCGCCAGATAGTGTTCCATGAGCTGGACCGGCGGGCTTTCCGGGCCGGTCAGCGTGGAGAACTTGTTGGCAGCCTCGGTGAGCGCCTCGTGCGCTTTTCGCCACTGACCGCTGCGATAGGTGATGATGCCCTGGTTGGCGCGAGCACCGACGCAGTTGAAGGTCTCCGGGCCGGCGGTGCGGCAGGCGATCTCGGTGACCTGCGCTGCGGTGCGCGCGGCGTCGCCCCAGCGCCCGGCGGCACCCAGCATGGCCGCGTATTCGTTCAACGTGGCGCCATACTCCGGGGAGTCCTTGCCGAACGTGTCGGCCGCTGCTTGCAGGCCGCGTTTGAAGGCCTGCTCGGCGTCGTCATAGCGGCGCAGGTAGCCCAGCGTGGCCGCTCGAAGTCGGCGGATTTCGGCAAGCAGGCTCGGAGGCACGCCGGCAGCGCGATATTCGGGGCCGAGAATTTCCTCGGCGATTGCACTGGCGGCTTCGAACTCCTGCATGCGCGCCAGCGACTGGGCCCGGGTGCTGGCGACCGAAAACCTGCGCCGCAGATCGTTCGGCGCATATTCACCCAGCCAGTCGGCGGCGGCATCGGCATGCGCGAGCGCCTGTTCGGGCTGGGTCTGCATCAGATGGAACTGGCTGCGGATCGATCTTGACTGGAACGCCGCAGGATGCCCGGTGTCGAGCAGTCCGCCGGCGTCCCGATCGGTCGCCTCCAGCACTTCGCCGGCCTGGTCGAATGCCGAGACCCGGACCAGGCTGCCGGCCAGCGAATAGCGCGACACCAGCATGTCGGGCCCGAGCTCGTTGCCCAACTGATCGATCAGCGCACGCGCTCGCTCGGCGTGCTCCAGCGTCGACTCGGTCTCGCCCAGCCCGGCGAGGATTTCGGCCAGCGTGATGCGCGTGGAAAGTTCGAGCAGCGGCTGGTCGTGAAGCTCCTCGTCGATTAGATCGTCGGCCCGCTCCAGCGCCTCGCGCAGCGTCAGATCGCGGCCGGCGCTGGTATGGCGACGATTGGCTTGCACCAGCAGCCGGGTCAGAAACTCGTTGATACTCTCGGCGCGTTCGACCGCCGATTCAGCCGTGTCGCGGGCGACCAGCAGTTCGCGCGCGAACCAGGCGCTGCCGACCAGCGCGACGGCCAGCACGCCGATCGTCGCCCACAGCCAGGGCCGGCGCGCCCGCGCGCGCTCCAGCGCCCGTCGGGTTTCGCGTTGCTCGGTTGCCCGGCGCTCGGCCTGCCGGGCCCGCTCGCGTCGCTCATCGCGTGATTCCAGCCGCTCGATCAGCGCCTCGACACTGGCCACGCGCCGGTCCGGATCGCCGGCGGTCGCCGCGGCGATATCCTCGCGCAGCAGGGGATCGGCGATTTCCTGGTCCCAGTCCGGCACAATCACGCTACGAAAGTCGCCGACGACGAGCTGGTAGAGGACGATCCCCAATGCGTAGATATCACCGCGAACGCTGGCCGGCGCGCCTTCGTGGATTTCCGGGGCCATGTACATCAGCGTGCCGCGATCGGGGCTGGAGTCCGGACTGTCGCTGATGGTCATGCCCATCGCGGTAATGCCCAGCTTGTCGAGCAGTTCGGGATTGCTCAGCGTGGCGCTGCCGAAATCAGCCACGCGCGGGCGCCACTGGCTGGCGGCGTCACGCTCGATGAGAATATTGGACGGCTTGATGTCCTTGTGCAGGATGCCGATGGCGTGGGCGCGGGCGACGACGCGGGCAATGGCAATGAAAAGTTCGATGCGCTGGTCGACGTCGATGGCATCCAGACGCGCATTGTGCCCGGCCCACTGGTCCAGCGACTCACCGCCGAACTCGCTTTCGATGAAAAACGGCGCCTCGGCGAAATTCCAGTCGACGATTCGCACCACGCCGCAGTCGTCGCCGAGCATCTTGCGCAGCAGCCGATTCAGCGTCGCCTCGCGCTTGAGCGAAGCCAGCCGCCGGCCGTCGGCGGCAAACTTGAACACCCGCTTTCCGCCGTCGGTGCGCCGCGCCAACCAGACCTCGCCGCCGGCGCTCTCGCCCAGCCGGCGCGACAGCTTGAAATCCTCCCGCCCGGGCACCGGCTGGCCGGTTGCGAGTTCCAGATCGCTTGATGCGCGCTGCCGCGAGACGTTGCGCTCGATGCTGCCGACCAGCCGGTAGCCGGCCCGGGGCACGGTCTCGATGTCCACCGCGTCGACATCGGCCAGCGCCTCGCGCAGCTTGCCGATCGCGGTGGACAGAACATTTTCGACCACGACCCGGCCTTCCCAGACCGTGTCCATCAGCTCTTCGCGGGTAACCACCTCGCCGGCATGGCAAAGCAGCAATTCCAGCACCTGCGCAGGCTTCAGTTCCAGCTTCCGCGGCTTGCCGCCGACCTTGAGCCGCATCGCGGCCTGGTCGAATTGGGCATTGCCGAAGCGCCAGACAAACAGCGCGTCGCCATCGGAATTTCCTGTCACGCCTGCCTCGCCGAATCGTCGAGCTTGCATTGAGTATATCCAACAGGCAAAGCGGTGACGTTACCTCCTCGTCGTTAATGATCCGGTTTCATCAGGCGAAAGCCTGGAGCGGCCTTGACCCCCCTCTTGACATCCGGCAAACTGCTCCCCGGGAGCGATGGCAATCACTAATCGGGGATGAAGGCGGGATGTCATCGAATGGCGAGCAGTACTATCGCTGGAGCTTCGGGGCCAGCGGATTCGACGAAGCGACACACAAGTTCACGATCCACGGCAAGCCGGTCGGCCTGGAGCCGAAGCCGCTGAAACTGCTGGCGCTGCTGCTGCGCAACGCCGGCGAGGTGGTTACGCGCGAGGAGATCCAGGCCGAGGTCTGGGACGACCGGGTCACGGTCGCCAACACGATCCCGACGGCGATCGGCAAGCTGCGCAAGGCGCTGACCGACGACTGCACGATCGCCATCGAGACCGTGCCGCGCAGCGGGTATCGCCTGACCGGCGAGGTCGAGCGCGTCGCGGTTGGCCGGGTAGCCCCGAACCGGTTGTCGTTGACCGTCGGCGAGCCGGTGCCGCTGCGGCCGGACTGGATTCTTGCCGAGCAGATCAACGCGACGGCCTACAGCGATATCTGGCTGGCCCGGGATGGTTCCGGAACGCATCAGCGCGTGTTCAAGTTCGCCGTCGACGGCGGACGGCTCTCCCGGCTCAAGCGCGAGGCCGCGCTGAACCGCCTGCTCAGCGACGATCTCGGGCCGCGCGACGA
>DATFJJ010000012.1:0-2069 GCA_035269245.1 Wenzhouxiangellaceae bacterium
GTCCAGCGGCTCGGGCTCGATGACGGCGCCGGAAAGAATATGTCCGCCGATTTCAGCGGCCTTCTCGATGACGCAGACGTTGAGGTTGTCATCGAGCTGCTTCAGGCGCATCGCGCACGAAAGCCCGGCCGGACCGGCGCCAATGACAATAACGTCGTATTCCATGATTTCGCGTTCGGTCATGCCTGATTTAATTCGCGCTTGGATTGCATTCGAGTATAACCCGCCTCATTCAAGACCCGTTCCGGCGCAACGGCCTCGGCCCTGCGCAGCGCCCCGTCCCTGGACGGCCCGGTGAGGCTTCACGCCTGGCAACCGTTGCTGGTCTTGCGCCTCACTCCGGACCTCGCATCAATTCGACGTAGGCGCGCGCGATTTCGCGCCAGTCGAAGGTGCTCACCCACTGTGCGGCAGCATCGGCCAGTGCCA
Source organism: Wenzhouxiangellaceae bacterium (assembly GCA_035269245.1). GTDB lineage: Bacteria > Pseudomonadota > Gammaproteobacteria > Xanthomonadales > Wenzhouxiangellaceae. The sequence goes on from DATFJJ010000012.1 coordinate 430, forward strand.
GGCGTGCGGACGAGTCGTCAAGCAGTCCGGCCACGGCACTGGCCATTTCGTCCGGGTCGTCGAATACCAGCAGCTGTCTGCCATGCTGGACGTCAATGCCTTCCATGCCCTTGTGTGTTGTCACAACCGGAACGCGTGCCGCGAAGTCGTCGAGAATCTTCATTCTCGTTCCGCCGCCCTGGCGCAGCGGGATCACCGCGAGGTCGCCGCCCTTGAGATGCCCGGCAAGGTCATCGACGGGGCCGGCAAACCGCACCCCCGGCAAGCTCGCCGCTGGCGGTTCCGGTCCCAACGCGACCACCGTGGCCGGATGCCCGGAAGCTCGCAGTCTGGGCAACAGCACGCGAGCGAGTTCTTCGACCGCGGCCAAGTTCGGCGGATAGGAGTAGATGCCATGGTAGACCAGGACGGCGTGATCGGACGGGATGTCGTAGCGGCTGCGCAAATCGACCGGACTGGCTGCAGCGAAGCGCTCCAGGTCCACACCATGTGGAATCGTATGCACCAACGCCTCGCGCACGCCGGCCTTGACCAGATCCTCGCGGTCGCGATCGGAAACGGTGATCACGTGGTTGCAGGCATTCGCCAGATCGACTTCGAGGTGCTTCAGATGAAGCCTCGCACTTTCGCTGAGGTCAGGCTCCTGGCTTGCTATGCGCTGGTATTCGACATTGTGTTCCACCATCAGACTGCCGGTACCGAACAGGCGAGCTGCCCATACGGCCGGATGCGCGTAGGCCGGAAACTCGCCCTGCACCACCTCGACCGGAAACCGGCCGAGCAACCACAGCAACCGTGCATGAATGCCGCGATCGACCAGCGGCAGGTATAGAAACGCGTTCGAATACGGCAAGCCCTTGGCCATCAGGCGAAGAAGATTGACGATCCGCGGCCAACCCCAGATGCGCATTCGAAACGGGAATGGATGAAACGACCGCTCACCCTGCCTGTAAAGCCAATAGCCGTCACGCCGTTCGGTCAGAAGCACGACCGACTGCAGATGAAACGAAAGACCCCATGCCGTTCTTTCGATCTTGACCGCGGCACCATGATTGGCGGGAAATACATCCCCGCGGCTCACCACGACCCAGGTCGCATTGGCCGGGGTCGGACGCGGCCGGTTCGCGCCGCGACGGCGCAGAAAGGCATGAACGGGCAGCCGAACGCGACGATGGATCCAGCGCCTGGCATGATCTGTCACCACCCGGCGCATCGAGCTTGATCTGCCGGCATCGCCGCGCGACACAAGCGGCCGACGAAACGTCTTGCCGCGGACATCGTGGGCAAGCTCTTCGAGTCGCCTTCCCAGCCCGGCATAGATCGTCTCGGCGTTCAGTGCGGTCCGCGCCAGCTCGAGCGCATTTCCACCGCGTCTCGCCAGATCATCGCGCTTTCCGGCGATGGCCTCCAGCAGGGCGGGAAGCTCGTCGGGTCGTTCGATCGTCCAACCTGCCCGATTGTCCCGGACGAGGTCTGCCAGCGGAAGAAAGTCGTTGCACACGACCGGCACGCCGCAGCACAGCGCATCGGTCATCCGGAACGACTGGCTGAAGCGGCGTTCGACATTGTCGTCGGAAAGCTCGAGAAGCAGGTCGGCCCGCGCGAGCAGCCGGCGGTAGTCGGAGTAGCGGCCAAACCCG
>DATFJJ010000013.1:0-4748 GCA_035269245.1 Wenzhouxiangellaceae bacterium
TTTACAAAGCCAACCCTCTTGCCGGAACGACATCATGCAACGAAATCGCTTGTTCACCTCGATCATGTGCGGCGGCGCACTGGCTTCAGCGGCATTTCTGCCCGGCGCCTGGGCCGGGGGCGGGTCTGACTGGGTCGAGGCCGGTACCGGAAGCTGGGCGACTGCGGGAAACTGGTCGCCGGCGGCGGTGCCCGACGGTACCGACGCGACGATCGACAACGGCGGCACGGCGCAGGTTGTCGGCATTGCGCCACCGACCTTCGATCTGTTGACCGTCGGGTCCGGCAACGCCGGTTCCATCGAGATCAGCGGCGGCGGCACGCTCGATTCCAGTTTGTTCGGTATCTTCGGGGAAACGCCCGGCTCCAGCGGAACGCTCTCCATCTCCGGCATCGGTTCGAGCCTCACGCTGTTCCGTGAACTTCGGCTTGGACTCGCGGGCGCGGCGACGATTCTCATCGAGAACGGCGGCACATTGACCAGTAATACGTCGGGGGCGGTGATCGACACGATCCTCGCCGAGCGTCCCGGCTCGGTCGCCAGCGTGACGATCCAGGACGCTGGCTCGAGCTGGCAGACCAACGACGGCCTGAGAATCGCGATGCCGGCAACCGGCGCGGGCGGCACCAGCGGGGGGACGGCCGAGCTCACCGTGACTGCCGGTGGAACGCTTTCCAGCAACGGCGGAACGCTCTCGCGCGGCGCGGCCGCCGATGCGACGGTAACGGTCACCGGGCCCGGATCGCAATGGAACACCAACGGCTACGACATCTCCGTCGGCTCGGGCAGCGACGACAATCGAGCTGTCCTGATCGTCGAAGCCGGCGGCCGCATTTCGGGCGACGAAATCATCATCAACCAGCCGTCGAGCCAGGCCGGGACGCGGACTGTTCGGCTGGGCACCGGCGGTGCACCCGGCGTATTGGATATCGACCGCGTTTTCGGCGGCGGCGTCTTCGAGATCAATCACGATGCGCCGGACTATCACCTGACCACTGACGGCACCGCGACCGGAGCGCCGGTCCTGCTGGAGGCGGGCCTGACGGTAAACCACAACGGGCCGGGCACGACGTTCACTTCCGGAGACAGCGAAGCCAGCGGGACATTCAACGTCAATGCCGGCACGTTCGTGGTCGACGGAACGTTCTTCCCCGGCCAATTTTCCTTCGATGCGGTCTTCAACGTCAACGCCGGCGGCAGGCTGGGCGGCAACGGGTTCGTCACCGATGTGTTCGTCGCAGCCGGGGGCATACTCGCGCCCGGTCGCTCGGCCGGCACGTTGAGCACCGACGATCTGACGCTCGCCGACGGCGCCATACTCGAGTTCGAGCTTGCAGCGCCGGGCATGGTCGGCGGCGGCGTCAACGACCTGCTCGAAGTCGGCCGCGACCTGACCCTGGACGGTACGTTGAACATCACCGGGAACGCCGGATTCGACGCCGGCATCTATCGGCTGGTCAATTATTCGCGGATTCTGGTGGACAACGGCCTGGAGATCGGCACGGCGCCGGCCGGCTTTTCGTATGCCATAGATACCGCCACAGAAGGCGAGGTCAACCTGGTGGTCAGCGACGATTCGGGCGACATCAGCGGTCTGCTATTGCCCGAACAACTGAGTTTCGACAACGTCGAGGCCGGTCAGACCGGGATCCCCGAGCCTCTGCTCGTGACCGGCACCGGCGCCGACCCGCTGCAGGTGGTGCAGGTGGATCTGGTCGGCATCGACGCCGGTGCCTTTCAGCTGACGGAGGATACGTGCACCGGCCAGTTGCTGAACCAGAACGCGTCGTGCGATCTCGCCGTCACCTTCGCGCCCGGGACGCCGGGGCTCAAGTTCGCACGCATCGAGGTCGAGACCAACGCCGCCGAAGATCCGCTTGTCACGCCGATGTCGGGTATCGCGGTGACCGCCGATTCGATTTTCGCAGACAGTTTTGAGTAAAGGCGCGTCAGCTACCTCCTGTTCGGTTTGCGGTCGTATTGGTTCGGGTAGACCCGGTCGGCAATTTTTTATCGCCGTTGCAAAATCGCGCGCGATTTTACGGGTTTTCAGCGAAAATCCGGCCAGGGCGCGGCAAGGGACGGTTGCCCGCCCGGAACCGCAGGCCTGGCATCGAACACCAGGGCAGCGTCCGGCGGCGCGTACGCTGCCAAAGCGCTTGAGTGTTTGAGCGCTTGTTCGGCGGCGAGGTGCCGGCCGTTTATCGCAACGCTACGGGATACTCACGCCAAATCGAGACCTCCTTCGGCGACCTTCCGACGCCATGATCGGCTCGCGTTCAGCCCGCGCATGGAAAGATGGCCACTTCTCGTGCGCTTTTTCGATATGCATAGGTGAACGGACAATCATTCAGCCCGGAGTTCTGCATGCGAATCGAAACGCGACCGAAAACCCCCCTTGCCCGGCTGTGCGCCGTCGTGCTGATACCGATATTCGGATCGGCTGAGGCCGCAGACCGCTACGTCGACGGCAACACTGGCAGCGATGCAGGCAACAGTTGCATCAGTTCGGCTGATCCGTGCGCTACGATTGGGCGGGCGATGAGCGTCGCCTCGGCCGGCGACACCCTCCGGGTCGGCGATGCAACCTATACCGAGATATTGATCGTCGACAAGGCGCTGAGCATCCGGGGCGAGTCGCGAGACGGCACCATACTCCAGGCCGCCGCCGATCGTCTTCAGGCGGCCGACCGGGTCATCAGCGTGTCCGACGATACAGGCCTGGAGATCAGTGATCTCACCATCCGTCACGGTAATACAGGCTTGAACGGCGGCGGTCTGGAAATTGTCGGGGGTGACCTGCTGATCGAGGGTGTACTGTTCACCAACAATGATGCTGATGGCCAGGGTGCTGGACTGGCCTCCGGCAACAACATCATCGTCATGAACGATGTTGTTTTCCGCGACAACGGTAACAGTGCTGCCAGCGAAGGCGGTGGTGCCTTTCTCGGTGACAATTTCGCGGGCACAGATGTAACGCTGGACCACGTGTTTTTCGAGAATAATGCCGCTGGTGCGGGTGGGGGGCTTTCGTTATTCAATGTGCAGGCCGTCTTGCGTGGTATTGCATTCGCCGGAAATACATCGGGCGATGACGGCGGAGGCTTGTTCTATGAGGGCAGCAACAGCGTGGTCTCCAGCCTGGAACTGCGCGATGTGATCTTCATCGGCAACAGCGCGGCAGGCAGTGGCGGCGGAATGTATGCGGTCACCAATGACACGCCGTATTCCATGGTCAACGTGCTGTTCAGCGGCAACCTGGCCAACCTGGGCGGTGCGCTCTACAACCAGTCGGGTCTCGATGCCGGAAGCCGCATCCTCACCAACGTGACGATGTCGGGCAACCGTGCCGAACTGCGGGGCGGCGCCATCGACAGGCCATTTGACATGACGTTCCGCAACACCGTCATCTGGAACAATCGAGATCAAACAGGTACCGGAACGCCGGAGGCGACCATGGACGGCTTTTTCTCAGACAGCGTCGTCGAGGTCAGCAACAGCCTGCTGCAAGGCTACTCCGCTAACGAGTTCCCGAACAGCAGCAACAATCTCGACGGCACCGATCCCGCGAACAATCCGCTGTTTCGTGACGCGGTCAATCCAGGCGGTGCGCCGAGTCTCGCCGGGAATCTGCGATTGCAGCAAGACTCGCCGGTGCGGGACCAGGGCAATAATATCTTCGTGGCCGGTATCGACACAGACCTGGACGGCGCAGCGCGCATATTCGGCGGAACGGTCGACCTGGGCCCGTACGAGGGCACCGACCTGATCTTCGCCGACGGGTTCGAGGATTCCGGATTCTGAGATTCAAGACATGCAGTTCAGCGACGTTTTTTCATCGATTCGAGTCGCTGCCGTGATTCCATCAGCGCGCTGGAATCCTCGCCGTAAAAGGCTTGATACGCTTCGACGGCTGCGCGCTGCTGTGCCAGCGCATCGTCCATTCGGCCGGCCGCGGCCAGCGTCCGTGCAAGGTTCTCGCGCGTGATCGCCTGGTTGCGCGATTCGTGCAGCAGACAGAGCCGCAGCGCTTCTCGCAGCCACCGCTCGGACTCGTCGAGCTGCCCCGTCTTGCGCAATGAATTGCCCAGGCCATGGGCGGTGTAGGCCAGCAACAGATGATTTTCCGGAAGGACTTGTTTTCTCAGTTCGTGCGATCGACGGTAGAGTTCCACGGCGCGTTCCGGGTTACCGCCTTCGCGGTGAAAGCTCGCCAGATTGTTGAGCATGGTCAGCGATTCCGGGTGCGTTTCGCCCTGTAGCCGGACATGAATCGCGTACGCCGCTTCGCCGATGTTGGCGGCTCTTGCCGGGTCGCCGTGCAGATCCACCAGCAATGCCAGCTCGGCCATTCGCATCGCGGTAACCGGATGCTGATCACCGAGCAGAGCTCGGGTCATCTCAAGCCCTTGCTGCACCATTTCGATCGCGGCCGCCGGTTCCGGCAGTTTGAAGCCCAGTGCATGGGTGGCCTGGGCGATCTTTTCGTGCGGTGCCGTGAATAGCCGCCGATAAATCATCAGGGCCCGGCGCAGATCGGTCAGCCCGGCCTCATATTCCGCGGTGGCGGGGATGGCGTGATGAGTTCGCAGGAACCCCCGCAGGAACACGGCATCGGCAACAGCTTCGCTGTCGGGACCGGAGAGGCGAGCGTGCCGGCTTTCGGCATCTCGGAGCAACTCGACCGCGCCGGCCAGGTCGCCGTCGAATGCGATCGCCTCGGCCAGCATTTGAGTGATCGACAGCGC
>DATFJJ010000014.1:0-3644 GCA_035269245.1 Wenzhouxiangellaceae bacterium
GACACGCGCCGCCCGATGCTCTACAGCGTTTTCTCGTATTGGGCCATCGGACTTTCGACGGGCTACTGGCTTACCTTCGAACGCGACTGGGGCGCCGCCGGCATGTGGGTCGGGCTCATCGCCGGCCTGACCGTTGCGGCGCTTCTGCTGGGCGGGCGCTTTATTCGTCTGTCCAGGCTCCGGGAAACGGCAGGACAGACACCCGCAGGAACCAGGGCCCCCTGACTTATGGCCCTTGCCGGGGCGGTCGTTTCGAATCACGATGTAAATGCTCCGCGCAGAGTTGTTCGGAGGTTCCTTAACCGGCACAATGGCGTGACGGATCCGGGGCGGGATTGATTCAATATTGACCCGCATGGACGATGATTCGAGCAAATTCAACTCAATCCTGGGCAACAAGGCAATGACGGACCAAAAAAAGGGCAATTTTCTGCTGCGCGTATGGCGTGGTTTCTGGAACGGGCTCACGGCCTTTCGCATGGCGGTGTTCAATATCCTGTTCCTGATCGTGCTCGCGCTTGTGGTGCGCTTGCTGCTCGGGCCCGGCGATGCCATCCAGCTCGACAACGACACCACGCTGGTCATCGCGCCGAATGGCCTGATCGTCGAGCAGTACACCGGCTCGCCTTCGGAACGCGCGCTCAACGAGGCGTTGGGGCAGCAGTTGCCGGAAACGCGGCTGCGCGACATCGTGCGCGCGCTCGAGCTGGCGGCCGAGGACGACGATATCGTCCAGGTGCTCATCAGTACCGACGACCTGCTGGGCGTCGCGCCCGGCAGCTTCAGCGAGTTGTCGGCTGCATTCGATCGATTCCGCCAAAGCGGCAAGACGGTGCTTGCCTACGGCAGCAACCTCGGCCAGAGCACCTACGGTCTTGCATCGCTGGCCGACGAGGTCTGGCTGAATCCCGACGGCGTGTTGTTGATCGAGGGCTACGCGTACTACCGCAACTATTTCAACGAAGCTCTGCAAAAGCTCAAGGTCGACGTCAACCTGTTCCGGGTCGGCGAGTTCAAGTCGGCGATGGAGCCGTTCATCCGCGATTCGATGTCCGAGGCGGATCAAGCGGCCGCCGAGTATTTCATCGGCGGACTGTGGCAGGAATACCTCGAACTCGTCGCCGGCCATCGCGGCATGCCCGTCCAGCGGTTGCTGGACGTGGCCGAGAACATGGTCGAGTTGCTGGAGCGCGCCGACGGAAACCCGGCCCAGATGGCGCTTGAAGCCGGGCTCGTGGATCGGCTGCTGACGCGCCCGGCCGCCAGGGCGGAGCTTGCCGGTCGTGGCGCGGCAGATGAGGATGCCGGCTTCCGCCAGATCGGCATGCGCGACTATCTCAAGGTGCCGCGCCCGCTGGATCTCGACGGCGACCGGGTCGGCATCATCGTCGCCCAGGGGGTGATCACTGAAGGCAACCAGCCGCCGGGCACCATTGGTTCGGAATCGCTCTCGAAGCTGCTGCGCAAGGCGCGACGCGACGAAGACATCAAGGCCGTGGTCCTGCGCATCGATTCCGGAGGCGGCAGCGCGTTCGCGTCCGAGGTCATCCGCCAGGAAATGCTTGCGCTGAAGGAATCGGGCAAGCCGGTGATCGTCAGCATGGCTAATGTTGCCGCTTCCGGGGGGTATTGGATCGCCATGGGCGCAGACGAAGTCTGGGCTTACCCCAATACCATCACTGGCTCGATCGGCATCTTCGGTTTCCTGCCGACGTTCCAGGACTCGCTGAATGCGGTCGGCGTGCATACCGACGGATTCGGCGTCACGCCGCTGTCGGGCGCGTTTCGCGTCGATCGCGCGCTTCCGGAATCCGCGCGCCGGGTCATTCAGTCGGTCATCGAACACGGTTACGCGCAGTTCATCGAACTGGTGGCCGACTACCGCGGCATGACGGCCGACGAGGTCGACGCCATCGCCCAGGGTCGGGTATGGACCGGCTCCCAGGCGCTGGACCGCGGTCTGGTCGACCAGTTGGGCACCCTCGAGGAAGCCGTGGCCTCGGCGGCGCGCATCGCCGGCGTGGGCGACGATTTCGAGTCTTTCTATGTGGCACCTTCGATGAGCGCGGTCGATCGTTTCTTCGCCAACATGGGCGCACAGGCGCTGGCCTGGTCCGGCCTTGAGCGAGTCGTCTCCCGAGTCACCTGGTGGCCGGGCGCTGACTTATACCGCAGCCTGCTCGGTCAGTTCGCCGAAATCGACGCCGCCAGCGGATCGCGTGGCCCGGCCGAACCCATGGCCCACTGCCTGTGCGAGGCGCCGATGTAATTCAAGCAAACAAGAAAAAGACATAAACCAGCTCTCGCGAAGGCGCAAAGGCGCGAAGGAAAAAGGCGAAAGGAAAAAGGAAAGACAAAAAATCAAAAGCATCTTTCCCGCGGAGGCGCGGAGAAAAGCAATGTCCGGCGTTCATGGTTCGCAGGGTGTGAACTTGCAGTTTGTAGCCCGGATAAGCGCACAGCGCGCATCCATGGCCCAAAGTTGATTCTTACGCTGATCCCGGGTGCGCTTCGCTTACCCGGGCTACGAAATCCGTATTCGTGCGAAACAAGAATCTTTTCTTTGTCCTGCTTTTCCTTCGCGCCTTTGTGCCTTCGCGAGAGCTGTCCTGACTTTGCAGTTGACTTTCTCCGCGCCTCCGCGCGAGCATGCTTTTGACCTTCTTTATTCAAGGATGCTCGGCTCGGCGCCCGGGATCTCCGCCGGCGGCAGATAGCCGTCCATGCGCGCAAGCGCCTCGACCTGGGGCAGGTCGCGGCCGATGACGATCTTTCTGCGCTCGAGATCGCGCCGCGTCTCGTCGGCCAGCGCATCGTCTTTCAGGCGCTGCTCGATATCGTCGAGCTCGCCGCGCATTTCGGCGATCATCTCGCCCAGGCTCCTGGCGCTGTCGAATTCATGGCCGGCGCATTCGACAGGCGCTTCGGCACCGGTCAGCGCGGCATGGAACCCGAACACGGGCGCGCAATCCTGCGCCAGCGCCGAACTCCATCTCTCCATGGCCGCGTCGGCGCAGACCGCGTCGACCCGGTGCAGCCACTCGCCGGTCGGCTGGTGCTCTCGTACGGCCTCGTCGGCCGTCACCAGCGCCTGCGTGCAATCCCTGTGTCCGCCGCAACCGGCTATGCCACCGGCCAGCACGGCCGCCGCGCCCAGTGCCAAGGCACGGTAGAAAATCGGGTAGTTCATATCGCGTACACTCCGTTGACGAGAGCAAGGATAGCAGCACATTGGACCCTTTTACCCAGGGCGTATTCGGCAGCCTGTTCGCTCAGGCAGGGGCGCGCCGCAAGCATATTCGACCGGCTGCCGCGGTGGGCTTCGCCGCCGGCCTGGCGCCCGATCTGGACGTGCTCATCCGGTCATCGAACGACAGCCTGCTGGCCATCGAGTACCACCGGCACTTCACCCATGCGCTGGCGTTCATCCCGGTCGCCGCCATGCTTGTGGCGCTGGTGGTCTGGCCGCTGGTGAGCCGCTGGCGCCCCGACATCAAGTTCGCCCGGGTTTTCGTCTGGAGCCTGCTGGGGGTGGCCTCGCACGGCATGCTGGATGCAATGACCTCTTACGGCACGCGCTTGCTGTGGCCGTTCAGCGACGAGCGCATTGCCTGGAACATCATCAGCGTCATCGATCCGCTGTT
>DATFJJ010000015.1:0-2212 GCA_035269245.1 Wenzhouxiangellaceae bacterium
CGATTCGATGAGTGAGCGCCATGGGCAGCGGCCCCATGCCCAACGCTGCGGGCCGCGGTTTCGAGCTCGCAATCCCAGCCGCTGTATCGAACGTCTGCCGGCAGCACCTTCACCCCGTGGCGGCGCGCATCGTTGATCAACTGGGCGGGCGCATAGAATCCCATGGGCTGACTGTTGAGCAGGCCGCAGGTGAACGCGGCCGTATGGTGGCATTTCATCCAGGCCGAGAAGTAAGTCAGCAGCGCGAAACTGGCCGCGTGTGATTCGGGAAAGCCGTAGTCGCCGAAGCCGCAGATCTGGCTGTAGATGCGCTCGGCGAAATCGTTGTCGTAACCGCGCGCCAGCATCCCGCTGACGAGTTTTTCACGAAAGGGCTCCAGTCCGCCACGACGTTTCCACGCCGCCATGGCGCGGCGCAGCTGATCGGCTTCGCCGGGAGTGAATCCTGCCGCCACGATTGCGATCTGCATGACCTGTTCCTGGAAGATCGGTACGCCCAGGGTGCGTTCAAGCACCTTCTTCAGCGCATCGCCGGGATACTCGACCTTGTCCGGATTTTCGCGTCGCTCCAGGTACGGATGCACCATATCGCCCTGGATGGGTCCGGGGCGAACGATTGCGACCTCGACGACCAGGTCCTGAAAGCAGCGCGGCTTCAGCCTGGGCAGCATCGCCATCTGGGCCCGCGATTCGACCTGGAACACGCCCGTGGCGTCGCCCTTGCACAGCATTTCATAAGTGGCCGGATCTTCACGCGGCATGGTGGCCAGACTCAAGGGCGGTGCGTCGCCGGTTCGCGGCTGCCAGCGATTGACCAGCGCCATCGACTTGCGCAACGCCGTGAGCATGCCCAGCGAGAGGCAGTCGACCTTTAGCAGGCCCAATGATTCCAGGTCGTCCTTGTCCCACTGGATAATGGTCCGGTCGTCCATCGCGGCGTTTTCCACGGGCACCAGGTGATGCAGCGGCTCGTCGGCGATCACCATGCCGCCTACGTGCTGCGACAGGTGGCGCGGGAATCCGAGCAGTTCGCCGGTCAACGTCAGCAGCTGCCGTACCGCCGTGCTATCGGGGTCGAATCCGCACTCGCGCAGGCGCTTGGGCCATACGTCCGGATCGTCCCACCAGGCCAGTGAACCGGTCAGACGGTTCATGCGCTGCGGGTCCAGGCCGAGCGCGCGGCCGACGTCCTTCAGCGCGCTCTTCGGCCGGTAACAGATCACGGTGGCCGCCAGCGCCGCGCGGGTTCTGCCGTACTTTTCATAGATGTACTGCAGCACTTCTTCGCGGCGTTCGTGTTCGAAGTCGACGTCGATATCGGGGGGCTCGTCGCGCTCTTTGGAAATAAAGCGCTCGAACAGCAGCTGCTGACGCGCGGGATCGACCTCGGTGATGTGCAGGCAGTAGCAGACAGCGGAATTGGCCGCCGAGCCGCGTCCCTGGCACAGGATGTCGCGCGAGCGCGCAAAGCGCACTACATCGTGCACGGTCAGGAAGAACGCCTCCACCCCCATCTGTTCGATCAGGTCGAGTTCGCGCGCGACCAGCTTGCGCACCGCATCGGGCGCGCCGTCGGGAAAGCGTTTGTGCAGGCCGTCCAGCGTGAGATGCCTCAGCCAGCGTGACGGCGTATAGGGCTTCGGGACGAGCTCGGCCGGGTAGCGGTACTGCAGCGAGCCGGGATCGAAATTACAGGCATCGGCCAGTCGGAGCGTCTCGGCCAGCCAGGCGTGGGGATACAGCCGGGCCAGGGTCTCGATCGGGCGCAGGTGACGCTCGGCATTGGCCGCCAGCGCCTGGCCGCATGCGGCCAGGGGGCGGCCGAGGTCCAGCGAACTCATCACATCCATCAGTGCGCGCCGCGACCGCCGGTGCATGCGCACGTCGCCGCAGGCCACGCAGCGCAGACCGTACTTGCCGGCCAGCCGCTGCAGGACTTCGAACCAGTGCTTCTCGCCCGGTTGCAGCAGCCGGGTGGCGCCTATCCACAGCCGTTCGCCAAAACGCAGCTGCAGCCACTCTGCATCGGCCTCGCCGGGCACATCGCCGGGCTTCCAGATCGTCAGCACCCGGTCCAGGTCCTGTTCCAGGTCGCCGCGCTCGAGCTGGTAGCCGCCTTTCTTCGCGCGTCGCCGCGCGGTGGTGATCAGGCGACAGATCTGCGCATAGGCGGCCTGGTCCGGCGCCAGCAATACCAGGTGAAGGCCATCGG
>DATFJJ010000016.1:0-2938 GCA_035269245.1 Wenzhouxiangellaceae bacterium
GGCCAGGCCTTCGGGCATGTAATCGCTGTCGTAGAAGTACTCCACGGGGTTGCGCGTCCAGGGCTGGGGCATCTTGCCCGCGGTGACGGCCAGCAGGTCGGTTGGTTTCCAGTTCACGTAGGCCTGGCGCAGCGAGATGTCCTTGGCGCTGGCATCTCCGTCCAGCGTCACGTCGCGGGAGCGTGGATTCGAGCCACCGGTCGCAAGCTGCATCCCGACCTGAATGTCATCCGAAACGTCGGCGCTGATCGTCAAGCGAGCCCGCATCCGCTGCCGATCCCGATTGTCCCTGCCTTCCTCGTCGATGCCCTCGAAGCGGTAACGGAAATCGCCCTTGAGCGACACCTTGTCGGTCCAGCTGGGAGTGGTTTGCGGCGCCTCCGGGGCTTCCTCGACGTCCTGGTGCTGTTGGGACTGCCGGGCGCTCGCGGCCTCCAGGTCGGCAATCTTTCTGCTCAATTCGGCCATCTGCGCTTTCAGTTCAGCGATCTCGTCCTGACTCTGGGCAAAGGTGGGGCCGGGCGCCGTGAGGGCCAGGGCGACCAGGCTCGCTGCGAGATACCTGTTCATCGTTTTTCTCCTTGTCAAAGGGTTGTCTCAAGATCTCGACACTGCCGCCGGATACGTGTGAGGCGCTCACTGGCTCGCAGTTGAAGTGCGTTTTTCATGCATTCTAGCGGTAATTTTTCATGCGTTGCAAACAAAACAACACAAATAATCATTCATTGCCGCCCCGGTGGCCGGAACGATTGCACCCGAGCGGCCGGCCGGTACCCTGCGAAGCCTGTCCCGGGCGCCGGTCCGGGGTTTCCGACGGGATGGCGGGAAAAACGCGCCGGGAACAACGGAAAGAGAAATGCGTCGGGAAGGGCGGGGCGCGAACCCCGATTTCGTGATTCCTCTATCATCGAACCACTGCTTAGAACGGGAACAACCCAATGAGACGAATCGAGACTGTGATATTTGCGCTGGTGCTTGCCGCCATGGCGTCAGGCGTCGAGGCCGACGCCGGAGACGCGGTGACCTCGGCGCGGGAGTATCGACAGGCACATGAAGCGGAGATCCTTTCCGGGTACGCCGATTTTCTGAGGCTGCCGAACGTGGCCGCGAATCTCGAAGACATGCAGCGCAACGCGGCCTGGCTTCGTGAGCAGTTCGCCGCGCGCGGGGTGGATCTGGAGTTGCTCGAACTGGACGGCGTACCGCCGCTGGTAACCGGGCGCATCGATGTGCCCGGGGCCGAGCGCACGCTGGGCATTTACGTCCATTACGACGGCCAGCCGGTGGACGTGAGCCGCTGGACGAACGCCCCGTGGGAGCCGGTGCTGTACACCGCGGCAATCCACGAGGGCGGTGAACCGCGGCCGTTCCCGGCCTCGGGCGAGCGGGTGAATCCGGAGGCGCGGTTGTATGCCCGATCGGCCGGAGACGACAAGGCGCCGATCGCGGCGCTGCTGGCGGCGCTGGACGCGCTCGACAGCGCCGACCTGGCGGTGTCGTCGAACATCGTGTTGCTGTTCGACGGCGAGGAAGAACGCGGCTCGCCCAACCTCGGCGAATACCTGGATGTTTACCGGGACCGCTTCGACGGTGTCGATCTCTGGCTGTTCTGCGACGGCCCGGTGCACCAGAGTCGCCGCCCGCAGGTGGTCTTCGGGGTGCGCGGCGTGACCGGCATGGAAGTCACTGTTTACGGCGCCAGCCGGCCGCTGCACAGCGGGCATTACGGCAACTGGGCGCCGGTGCCGGGACAGATGCTGGCCGAATTGCTGGCGAGCATGAAGGCGCCCGACGGCGAGGTGCTGATCGAAGGCTTCTACGACAGCGTCGAGCCGCTGAGCGAGGCCGAGCAGGCCGCGATCGACGCGCTGCCGAGGGTCGACGCGCAGCTCAAGCAGGAACTGGCGCTGGCCAGAACCGAGGGCGAAGGCGAGCGGCTGGAGCGGCGCCTGCTGCTGCCTTCGCTCACGATCCGTGGGCTTTCAAGCGGTAACGTCGGCGAACGTGCGCGTAACGTGATTCCATCTACGGCGACTGCCGCGCTCGGCGTGCGGCTGGTGCGCGGCAACGTGCCGGACCACATGCTCGACCTGGTCGAGGCGCATATTCGTGACAAGGGGTTTCACATCGTGCGCGAGGACCCGGACGAAGAAACGCTGCGCTCGCACGCGCGAGTCGCGAAGGTGACGCGGGAAACAGGCTACCCGGCCTCGCGCGCCTCGATGGATCATCCGATGGCGCAGCAGGTGGTTGCGGCCGCCGAGCGCGCATCGGGCGAGGGGGTGTTGCAGGTGCCGACGCTGGGCGGCACGCTGCCGGTATTCCTGTTCGAGCAGATCCTGGACAAGCCGGCGATCATCGTCCCGATCGCCAACCACGACAACAACCAGCACGCGGCCGACGAGAATATTCGTATCGCCAATCTCTGGTACGGCATCGATCTTTATGCGGCGCTGCTGACAATGCGTTGACGCGGTTTTTTCGCAACCGGTTCGGCGCCGGGAGGCGCCCAATCTTTGTGTAGGAGCGGCCTCCCGGCCGCGAAGATTTAAGGGCATTGGGGAGGTGCAGCATCAGGTCGGCGCCGGGAGGCGCCTCGTACAAGCGGCGCTGCGGCATTTGCGGGGCCCCCCGGCGACCGTGGGGTCGCCGGGGGGGTGGTTTGCCTGCTGGTTATTCCCAGATGATAACGCGCGGATCCAGTTTCGGTCCGCCGTCGCTGATCACATCGTATTTGCAGCCGCCCTCGCTTTCCGCGCAAGGGCCGCTATCGTCGCGGAGACGGAAGCCGTTGTTTCCGCGGTTGAGCGGAACGGTCTTCATTGCCTGGCCGCCACGATTGACGAAGGCTGATTTTTCTTTCGACAGGAATTGCATCACGGTGGCGCCTCGCGCAGACGCGTTGGAGTTGTCGATCAGCATGACCGTGACGTCGATG
>DATFJJ010000017.1:0-3948 GCA_035269245.1 Wenzhouxiangellaceae bacterium
CGGTTGCAGCTTTTCGGGCCCGCCGAGCCCGGTGGCGAATTGCTGAAGTTCATCGAGCTGTCCGCTTGCCTCGGGCCGGGCGCGTTCGGCGAGGTCTTCGAGAAATTGCTCGATGGCGCCGACGCCGGGCGCCATGCGGCGGGAAAGCTTGAGTTCGGCGGCGCTTGCGTAGCCCAGCAACCCGGCCTGCTCATGGCGAAGCGCCAGCATCTCGTCGACGATGGGTTCATTATCGTGCTGTCCGGCCTGCGGCCCCTGGGCCGAGGCCCGGGTGGCGTGTGCGGTGTAGAAACGCTGGCGCAGATCGCGGTCGTCGGCGTAAGTGACCACGGCCCGGTAACACGGGTAGGACAGATCGGCGCGCCAGCCGGATTTGCCCGCGTCGGCAGCCTTGGTCGCCAGCGTCTCCAGGTCCGAAGACGGCAGTCCGGCCAGGGCTTGCGCGTCGTCGAAGTCTTCCGACCAGCCTTCGGTGGCGTCGAGCACGTGGTTGCCGAAGGTGTTGCCGAGCTTCGACAGCTTGAGACTGATTTCGGCGAAACGCTCGCGTTCGCGATCCGGGAGGTCGACGCCGGACTGGTGGAAATCGATGAGCTCCTGCTCGACCATTCGCCTGAATGCCGGCGGCTGCTCGACGAATTCGTCCTGTTTTGAAACCGTCTTCCAGCATTCGAACAGCGCGCGATTGTGCCCCCTCGCCGTGTAGAAAGCGGTGATTTTCTCCAGACAGGCGGAAAATGCTTCGCGCCAGGCGGGCGTGTTGACCACCCCGTGCAGGTGGCCGACCGAAGACCAGGCCAGCGCGACGGCGTCGTCGGCGAGTACTTCCCGGGCAATGGTTTTCGGCGTTGCAGGCATTTCGCCCGACTCGATGGCGTCGATCAGGCGCTGGTAGTCGCCCAGACGAGTCTCGATCGCCGGCAACGCATGGTCCGGTGTGATCGTGTCGAAGACGGGCAGGCCTTCGGCAAGCAGGGGATTCGTGGCTTCGGTCATGAGAACAGCTCGTCCAGCAATTCGTCTATAGCCTCGACGGCGCGCTGCAGGCGGTGCGCCTCGGGCAGCAGCGTCAGGCGGAAATGGCGGGTATCGGAAATGTTGAAGCTGGTGCCCGGCACGATCAGGATGTGGGCATGCTCGAGCAGGCGCTCGGCGAACGCATGGTCGTCGAACCCTGCATCGAGGTTGCGACGTACGCTTGGGAAGGCATACATCGCACCCTGGGGCGCAACCAGTTCGAGGTGGCGCGAGCGCTCGACCGAATCGACGACGGCGCGTCGCGACTCGTAAAGCCGACCTTCCGGCCGTATCAACTCCTGAATCGATTGGTAACCACCCAGCGCCGTCTGCACGGCCCATTGCGTTGGAACGTTGGAGGACAGTCGCAGCGCGGCAAGCTTCTCGACCGCCATACGGTAGTCCTCGGCGCGATCGAGCTCACCGGTGAACACCATCCAGCCGACCCGCCAGCCGCACGCCCGGTAAACCTTGGACAATCCGCCGAAAGTGATGCACACGGCGTCTTCGACCAGCGTGGCCATGGGTACGAACTCGGCGTCGTCGAACGTGATGGCGTCGTAGATCTCGTCCGACAGCAATACCAGGTCGTGGCGCTGAGCGAGCTCGGCCAGACGCTGCAGCAGTGCCTTTGGATAGACCGCGCCGGTGGGATTGTTCGGGTTGATGACCACCAGTGCCCGGGTTCTCGGCGTGATCTGCGCCTCCAGTTCGTCCGGGTCGGGCAGAAACCGGTTCTCTGCCCGACACTGGTAGTGAACAGCCCGGCCGCCGTTGAGCACGGTTGCAGCTGTCCATAGCGGGTAGTCCGGGGCGGGGATCAACACCTCGTCGCCGGGTTCCAGAAGCGCCCGAAGGCTCAGATCGACCAGTTCGGATACGCCGTTGCCGATCATGACCTGACCGAAGCGCGTATCGACCAGCCCGCGCTCCTGAAACCGGATGGCCACGGCTTCGCGCGCCGGAAAGATGCCGGTCTGCGGGCCGTAGGCGTCGCTGGCCTGAAGATTGCGCACGATGGCCTGGCGCATGGTCTCGGGCGCGTGCAGACCGAACGCACCGGGATTGCCGACGTTGAGCAGAAGTATTTCGTGGCCCTGGCGCTCGAGTTCGTGGGCCCGGCGCGCCAGCGGTCCTCGGATTTCGTATCGAACTTCGGCGACCCGGCTGGCGGGTTGGATGCTGTTCTTGGTCATCGGGACTCGTGAATCATGTGTTTGAGGTTGAAGATTCGTCCGGCAGGGCCGGTCAGGAGCACCGCAGGTCCTGCTGCGAGCCTTACAATCACCCAAGGATATCCGCTTGAACCAGCGCCGGTGCGGCCCAATCCAGAATATTGGCGTTCAATTGCACTCAAATTCCAGGAAACCGTTATGGCAACAGCCCCAGAAATTCGCGATCGCATCCAGGAAATGGTCACCGGCAACAAGGTGATGCTGTTCATGAAGGGCACCCCGAAGATGCCGCAGTGCGGGTTTTCCGCGCAGACCGCGGGCGCCCTGGATACGCTTCTGGAAGGAGATTACGCGTCATTCAATGTGCTCGAGGATAACGATATCCGCGAGGGTATCAAGGACTTCGGCAACTGGCCGACGATTCCGCAGCTCTATGTCGACGGCGAACTGGTCGGCGGTTGCGACATCATCATGGAAATGTTCAACGCTGGTGAATTGCACGACCTGTTCGGCCTCGAAGCGCCGGACCGCACGCCGCCGGAGATCGAGATCACGCCTGCTGCGGCCGAAAAGATCGGCGAATTTCTCGCCGCCTACCCCGGCCAGCACCTGCATTTCAAGATCGGTTCGGACTGGGACGCCCAGTTTCACCTCGGGCCGAAATCCGGTACCGAAATCGAAGCAACGTCCGGCGACCTGACCGTGCTGATGGATCTGGCGTCGGCCCAGCGCGCACGCGGCGCGAAGATCGACTGGGTCGAGACCATGCAGGGCGAGGGGCTCAAGCTGGACCTGCCCGGAGCGCCGCCCCCGGTCAGACAGATGACGGCCGACGAGCTGCAACAGCGGCTGAACGCCGCCGAGCGTCTCGTGGTGGTGGATACCCGAAACGAGCTGGACCGTGATCGTCAGCCGCTTGAATTCGCGCGGCCGCTGGACGCAGACCTGATGGCTGAGCTGAAGGATGCCGACCGAAAGACGCCGTTGGTCTTTGTCTGCAACAAGGGGCTTTCCAGCCAGGAAGTCGCCGAGCACTACCGCAAGCAGGGCTTCGAAGAAGTCTACAACCTGAGCGGCGGCGTGGAAAAACTGGTCGGCTGAGGCCGGTAGGGGAGTTTGTTCCGGGCACCGGCCGATTGCGGTATCCTGATTGTCGGTAACCAATGACTACGGGAGAGCAAGCGTGGCTTCGAATTCTATCCAGCAAGTGTTGTCGGACGCGCCCGTCTTCGGCGGACTGACCGATGAATATATCGAACGGCTCGCCGGTCACGCCTCGCAACGAAACGTGGAAAACGGCGAAGTGCTGTTTCGCAGCGGTGAACCGGCTAAAAACTTCTTTTTGCTGGTCGATGGGGAGATCTCGATCGAGATTCCCGCGGTCACGGGTCCTACGCTGCAGGTGCAGCGCCTCAGGCCGATTCGCGTGCTCGGTTGGTCATGGTTGCTGCCGCCGTTCAAGTGGAGCTTCAACGCGCGTGCCGAGTCCGATTCGAAAGTGCTGGAATTCGACGGAGAGGCGGTGCTGAAAGAATGCGAGTCCGATCCGGCGTTCGGTTACGAAGTCATCAAGCGTTTCTCGGCGCTGATGGCCGAGCGGCTGGATGCGGCGCATAAGAAGATGATGGAGCAGTGGTCGCCCGCAGGATTCGCTTGACCGCCCGATTGCCCGGCCCACTCTACTGCGGCGCGCCCATGCACTGCGGCTGCGGCGCTTTACTCGGTCGCGAAGTCCTCGACGTGACGCTGCCACGCC
>DATFJJ010000018.1:0-4113 GCA_035269245.1 Wenzhouxiangellaceae bacterium
GGATCGAAATCCAGCGTGTTCTCGTCGAAGCGCGGCGGGTCACCGAACTCGATCTCGCCGTCGCCGTCTTCGAACACATCGATGACCCCGCGCTGCACCCCTTCGACCACCAGCGGATAGCTGCCGGCCGGCATCGACTCGACTTCGACCTCGAACGAACTGCGGTTGGTGTGTGCCTCGTACTCGGCAGAAGCACTGGCGCCGGCGTAGGCCGCGCCGCCGACGTTGTCGAACACGGCGTGGACTTCATCGATATCACCGCAGCCGTGATGCATGCCGCCGTGGCCCGGCCCGTCGCCGGGACCATTGCCACCGCCCGGCCCTTGCCCGCCGCCGCAGCCGTCGCCACGGAAGTCCGGGAATGTCCCCTCGAAGGCGACCATCTCGCCAGAAAAGATCTCGACCAATGCGCCGGCCGGATCGAAATCGAACCGCCGTTGGCCGTCGTCTTCGGGATAGCCGAATTCCAGCGCGCCCGATCTGCCCTCCTCGAGGACCTCGATGACGCCGCGCTGGACGCCGGCAACCGACAGCGGATACGATCCGACCGGTGCGCCGATCAGTTCGATCTCAAATTCCATGCGGCCGCCGCCCATCACCAGCTCGGCCGTGGCCAATGCACCGGGCAAGAGGCCGAGGTTGTCGAGCTCGAACTCGATCTCGCGCCCGGCCCTGCCCTGGAAGTCGTGGTCGAACGGCGCGGTGTCGCGACCCGGCAGGCCGCCCTCTTCGGGCAGCATCGCCGAAGACACGACCACGCCGCCGTCAGCCACCTCGATCAATTCGCCGCGCGGATCGAAATCCAGCAGCTCGACCGGGCCGATCTGCGGCGAGCGGAACTCGATCTGGCCGCGCGTGCCGCCGGCGGCGGTCTCGAACACTTCGAATTCGCCGCGCGTTTCGCCGGCTACCCGGAGCTCATAGCCATCGCCGACCGGCAACTCGCGCACCTTGACCTCGAAGTGCGCCCGGCCCGGGCGAAGATCCAGCTCGGCAAAGCCCGTCCCGTCGCCTTCCAGCGCCACTTCGATGCGCTCGCGCTCGCGGTTCGGACGGCGATCGTCAGCCAGCCCACCGGTGCAGTTTCGACCCGGCGGATTGTCCAGGCGACCGATCTCGAATTCGCCGGCACCCAGATCGACGGTATTGAACGTTACCCGGCCATTGATGCAACTGGTGAACTCGACCTGCAGCGTCCCGATCCGCTCGCCGAAAGCGGCGGCCGGATTCTGCGGCTGCATGAACGAAATGCCCTCGAAGCGGAAGACATCGGCGTTGATCGTGTCGCCATCGACGTCGCCTTGGGCAAACACCCACGACGGCGCACCGTCTTCGAAAATCGCCCAGTAGACCACCCCCGTCTTCTCGCCGCCCGGCAGGCGCGAGATCGTGATCATCAAACCGTGGTTCTGCTGGTCGGGCTGGCCCCACAAGCCGGTGAATCCACCGGTGACCTGGAGCGCGCCGGCGGGCACGGCAAATGCAATCAGGGCGCTCGCGGCGATCAGGCGACGAAACATCTTCATGGCGGAACTCCAGGACGGTTCATTTTTGTCGAACCGGCACTTTATATATTCGGAAACGCTCATGCTTTGACGGCCATCAAATTTTCCGGAGGAAGCCGGCCGCGCCTGCGAACCATCTATCCACCGCCGATTCGCTCGCCAGGCGAACTTCCAGCAACGCAGCCGAGCCTTGTCACGCAAGCACTCCGACAAGCGGACAAGTCGAACCAGCGAATCCACGCAACGATATCGGGTTGCCGGAAACCGGAACCCGATTTTCTGTAGGAGGCGCCTCCCGGCGCCGATCCTTTCAATCGCGCCCGAGAGGCCGCGCCTACACGATCTAAACCGGAGCCGGTATTTTCAACGCCATGATCCCGGAATCGCGCCGGCGATATCCGGCATCTCGAAACCGCGCCCGCGCAACCTTGCACCTTCGTCGCCCCGGGCTTGACCCGGGGCCCAGCGGCTTCGCTTTTCCGGAAACCCGAACCCGGAAACCGGCACCCGATTTTCTGTAGGAGGCGCCTCCCGGCGCCGACCCCGCATCACCTGCATCAGGCCGAAACGCTCGCGCTCAATCAACCAACGGCAGCTCCCAGCTGTATTCGTACTCGGTCACCCGGCCGTCCGCATCGGTCGCAATCCGGTATCCGGTGGCATCGCCGAAACGCTCGCCGTCGACCAGAAAATACTCGTTGCCGCGCTGCTCGGCGCGCATCTCGTCGGCCGTCATCTCCGGCTCGCTGAACGGAAACCCGAAATATAATTCAAGCGTTGCGGAAACCAGCCGCCGGGCCTCTTCCATTGACTGCACCCGAAAATCGTCTCGCAGCAGTCCGACGAAATTCTCGCGCGTGGCCGGCTCGTCGAAACGACGAATCCGCACCACCTCGCCGTCATCGTCCACTGCCATGAAGATCAGCGACTCGCCATCCCGGTCAGCCTTTTCGTAGGCCACCTGCCAGACACCGGTCGACAGCACCGCATCCAGCGTCTCGGCCCGGTGCGGCTCAACCGACTTGACGCGTGAAACCTCCATGTCGGGATCCTCCAGCAGGTGCTGTCGAATCAGCGTCGGCGGCTTCTGAGCGGCTGCGGACGCCGCGACCAGCAAGGCCGCCAGGCCAAGCAGGCCGAGCGCTGTCGGGTGGGTTATCGATCGGGTCGCATCGGTGCGTCTATTCAACAACTTCGATTGGGCGTTTCTGATGAACTGCATCGGAAAAACTCGCAATTACGGTCTCGCCCCTGCCTACGCAATTGCATCGGCACGCAAGCCAAATCGACACCACACCGCGCCCGCCCGCAAAATCCTGCACCTTGGTCGCCCCGGGCTTGACAAACGTCATCCCGAACGCCCAACCCCAATTTTGTCGCCCCGGGCTTGACCCGGGGCCCAGCGACTTTGATTCTCCGGAAACCCGAAACCGGAACCCCGAAACCCGCCCATCGGGCGCGGCCCATCCTGGGGATTCGATCCCCCGCGAATGAAACTCAGCGATCGGCGTCCAGGTACGCCTTGAAGTCGATTCGCTGGTCTTTTTCCGTCCCGCAGAAAAGCGTGCCCTCGATTTCAGCGCGGAACGTGTCGTGTTCGGGGTCGATCACGTTCACTGCCGACGCCTCCGAATCCTGCGACGTGACGTCGAAGCACCGCGTCCCGTCGGCCAGCGTCAGGTCGACGGTCGTTGTCGATTCGTCGCCGTACTTCATGATCGTGGCGCCGAAGTTGTGGTCGGCCGCGCCCGTGCGATCGTCGTTCATCGCGCCGCCCGCAATCGTCGTGTTCGAAGCGAAGCCGCCCACGCTCATGATCGAACCGCCCACCTCGCCTTCGAGGTCTCCGGTGTATTCGACCCGCCAATTGAACCCGTCCGAATCTCCTTCACCGGACGACGCGGAAGCGACCGGCTGCGTCTCGACCTCCGACGCGGTGCCCTGGCCGTTCTCCGACCCGCAACCAACCAGCGCCGGCACGATCATGCCCAGCAATATCCAGCGAATATTCATGGCTTTACTCCAGATAGCATCAAAATCCGGACACGATTCTAACCGACCGCTCCCGGCCTCTCTCGTCGCCCCGCCTTGATCCGGAGCCCCGCGCCTATGCTTTTCCGGAAACCCCAACCCGGACTTTCTGTAGGAGGCGTCTCCAGGCGCCGATCTGTTCAATCGCGGCCGGGAGGCCGCTCCTACGCGTTCTAGCCAGAAATCGCTCTTTTCAACCCCGCTCCTCCCGCTCCGCCATCGCATGCAGAAAGACCACAGCCTGGCGCACTGCGCCGCCCCTGAAGACGAATGCGGTGACGTGCCCGCGCAGCCGCATCCGATAAAGCTCCGAATGCACGCCATGCGCCAGCAACGCCTCGTGCAACACCTTCGAATGCTCGAAAGGCACCAGCTTGTCCAGCGCACCGTGGAACAGGAAAAACGGCGGGGCGTCGGCGTGCACGTGCTCGATCGGCGAGGCCGCGCGATACGCTTCCGGCGCCTCCGCTCGTGGCGCGCCGATCAGCTGCCGGATCAGCCGCCCGTCGTCAAACAGCGAGAAATCCGACGGAATCCCGCCGGCCACCACCGCGAAGAAGCCCTGGTCTTTCGGCCC
>DATFJJ010000019.1:0-10137 GCA_035269245.1 Wenzhouxiangellaceae bacterium
ACGACATGAACGTCCAGGTCTTTCGCACTCGGTGCGAGGGTGAACTATCGCTGGACGGTTTGGCGCCGCTGCTTGAAGACGGCATTCACCTGCTGGCTGGTCAGTCGGGCGTGGGCAAATCCTCGCTTGCCAACGCATTGCTGCCCAACCTGTCGCTTCAGACCGATCGGCTCTCTCGGTCTACCGGCAAGGGCCGCCACACCACCACCAGCGCAAGGCTTCTCAAGCTACCCGGCGGGGGCTGGCTGGTGGATACGCCGGGCGTCTGGGAATATGGCCTGTGGCAGATGCCGGTAACCGAGCTCGAACGCGGGTTTCCGGAATTCGCCGCGGTCAGCGGAACCTGCCGCTTTCGCAACTGCACGCATGACCACGAGCCCGGCTGCCGCGTGCGCGCCGCGGTGGCCGGAGGCGAGATTCCCGAATCGCGCTACGAGGCCTGGCTCAGCCTGCTGTCGGAACAGCAGCGGCTGGGGAGCACGTGAGACGCTGCTCACGGCAATAAATTCAAGTTCGAATTCCTAAGCCAATTGTTCGCGTTCACCAGGGCAGTTCCTCGCCATTGGCATGGTGGAAGCTGCCGGAGGTCTCCATGGACAGTTCATCGATGCGACGGATCAGCCCGGCGGCGGATTCGTCGGTGTCGACGTGACCTGTATTGCCCGTCATGTCGGTCTTGACGTAACCCGGATGCAGCAGCCCCACTGCGATTCCGCGCTCGTCGAGTTCCTGCGCCATCGACACGCCGGCCATGTTGACCGCGGTCTTGGACATCCGGTAACCGTAATGCCCGCCGGAATCATTGTCTGCGATCGAACCCATGCGGCTGGTGATGATCGCGACCTTGGACCCCTGTGCAAGCCGATCCACAAGTGCGCGCGTCACGCGCAACGGCGCCAGCGAATTGACCTCGAACTGCAGCCTATAGGCGTCAAGCTGGTCTTCGATATCGTTGAAATCAGTTCGCCTCATCACCCCGGCGTTGTTGATCAGCACGTCTATGTCCACGTCCGACAAGCGACGGGCCAGGTCGACCAGCGATTTGCCGTCGGTGACGTCGATGCCGGATTCCACCCGAACGCCCAGTGCGTCCAGCTCGCTGGAGGGCTGCCGGCACAGCGCCACGACGCTGTCGCCGCGGTCGCGATATTGCCGGGTCAGCGCCAAGCCGATGCCGCGGTTGGCGCCGGAGATCACGATATTGCTCATACCTGGCCTCGCCGTTTGAAGAGTTCAGAACCCATTGTACGAAGACGACATCGTCTCTGCACTGATGCGGCATGCCGCCCGGATCGGCTCGATTACCCGGCTTGCACGATCCATCTTCGAAACATGTCGAGACCGTGGGTGACAGAAAGGCTGTAGGCGCTGACCAGCCAGACGCCGATGGGGAAACCGGTGAACAGCAGCATCCAGCCGGCGGCACTGCCGTGGAATTCTTCAGAGCCGAGAAAATACGCCACGGCAAACAGTGCCGCGCAGGCTGCCGCCGGTATCGCAGCAAGCACCAGTTTTCGCTTCAGACGCATCGGTTCGCGCGGCCCGAACACCACTGCTCGCAGCATTCCCAGCAGCCATCCGGCCAGCGCCATGATTGCCCATGCCTTGAGCACCCACGGCATGAAGTCTTCGTCTGAGAAGGTGACGGCACCACCCTCGGCGCGGTCGGATGCGTCTCCTGTTTTCGGGGTCGGCAGCTCCGATTCGGCCTGGGCCGGCCCGAAAACACGGTCGTAAGTGGTTGCACCCCACTCGATCAGCGAAAACGACTGTTGCTGGAAGTTGACCAGGAGCATCGCACCCACCATTACGAGCAGAAACGCCCAGGCGGTGATCATCGGGACCAATTGCGTCCAGCGGAAATAATCGATGGCCAGTCCGATCAGTACCCGCGGCACGGAAACGGCATCGGTCGACGGGCGGGTGGCGGGCACGGCATTCCCTCGAAATTTACAGACAGAATACGGAATGCGGGCCGAAACATGGTCACTCGCGCTTGGAGGGGCTTCCGACCAGCCACTGCCAGGAATACCAGAAGAAATCACCGCTGCCATCGACAGCCGGCGCGGTGCAATTGATCTTGTTGCGTCCCGGGACGCCCACCCCCTGCACATCCACCCGGATGACGAAGGGCCCGTCCCCTTCCACGGATGCATCCAGTCGCCGGCCGGTGGCGGCGAAACAGTTGAATTGCTCTGCCCGAAAGCCGGATCCGTCGATTTTCAGTTCGACGGCCCGGATATCGCCTTCGAGCCCGTCCTCATCGGTCATCGTATCGATCGCGGTCACCGGCAGCGGCCTGGACCGAACAGCAAGTTCCAGGCGTTCCAGCGAGGCAAAGCCGGTGGCCATGGGATAGCGCGGGACGCTCAGCGGATCGCTCAGCTCGCCCACAGGCCCGGAACGCTGGGCCAGCGCGAAGTCGTGTGCGTCGTCGACGACCTCGGCAAGCGCCTCGGAGCCTTCGCCATAAGGATAGGCAAACAGCGTTGGCGCCCGCCCGGTCTCGTCGGCAATTCTAGATCGTGCCCGGCCAATGTCGGCCGCGACCCGACTGCGCCATGCGTTACGCGATTCGCCTTCGAGCGGTCTGGACATGTGGCCGTGCGCAGCACTGTGATTTTCGATCGCTACGCCCGCCTCGTGAAGCGCCCTGAGCTGATCCCAGTCCATGTACGGATTATGCCCGGCGTCGATGGCGTCAGTGTTGACGAACACCGTGTAGGGCCATCCGCGTTCGGCAAGCCGGGGCCGGGCCTCGCCGAAAACAGACTCGTAGGCATCGTCGAAGGTGATCGCCACGACACGCTCGGGCACATTTTCTGTACCGCGCAAGACAGCATTCAGAAGGCGCTCGAGCGGCCAGACCCGGTATCCGGATTCGTCCAGGTAATCCAGGTGGCGCGAAAACTCAGCAGGCGTGACGCTGGTCGAGGCCGGGGTTTCGTCGCTGACGTGATGGTAGAGAAGGATGACGCCGTGGGGCGCGCTCCCGGCGGCAAGCTGGGAAAATCCGGCAACGAGCAACGCGGCGATCACCCCGACGATACGATCCATCAAAGCGTCTCCCGCACCTGAGCGATGATCGGACGATTGACCCTGATGACGGTCTTGATCTCGTCGACATATTCTTCCCGGCGTTCCGAATAGAGCAGCAAGCCGTCCGCCAGGGCCATGGCCGTCGGCGATTCACCCTGCCGCCGCAATCTCGCCCGGATCGCGCGCAGCGGCGCGTATGCCGCGTGCGTGTTGAGATTGTATAGATAGCGCGAAACCGAATCGGAAACGCTGTCGAATGCCGCCACCTCGTGCGCGGCGTCCTGATTTCGGCGTGCCGGCACCAGGCCGCAGCCCGGCTCATAGCACCAGTGTCCAAAAAGATTGTTGCCCTCGGTGGCAAACCGCGAGCGCCCCCATCCGGATTCGGTGGCCGCCTGAACCAATGCCAGCGGAATCGGTACCGCATCCACGCGCCGCTCCAGCATCGCGATTGCGTCCAGTCGCTCAGGCTCGGAGAGATCGGAATTCCAGGGGACCTCGTATTCCTCGGCCAGGCTGGCAAGCCAGCGCCGGTCCAGCCAACCCGGCGTCTCCCCGGCACGAACTTTCGGGGCCAGTGCCAGCAGCCGCTGACGCTGTTCGAGAACGCGCTCGTTCTCGGCATCCACTATCGGCGCCAGGAATTCGAAAAACGCCTGCTTGCGCGCCGGAATGTCGGATATCGTGGAAAAGTCAGGCAGTCGCTGCGGCGAGTGCAAGACAAGCACGCCCAACAACGCGCCAAGCCCGACGAAAATACCGCCGGCAACCACGGCCGGCCAAATGCGGCCCATGACGGATTTCACTTTCGGTTGTGACTCTTGCGGCGGTTGTTCGACTTGGCTCATTCTTCGTCATGTCCTTTCGGCTTCGGTGAGATTGCGCCTAGAGCAGACAGCGTCTCCGGATCGGGGTAGCCATCTGCCACTCGACCGTTAACCTGTTGCCACGCCCGTAGCGCGGTGCGGGTCGCGGGGCCAAGCATGCCATCCGGTTCGCCCGGATCGAATCCTGCGCCGATCAGACCATTCTGCAATGCACGTATCTGCGATCGCGACGGCGCGGATTCAACCTTCGGAAGGGGAGCCTCAAGGCGCCCGCCGCCGGAAATCCGGTCCGCCAGGTGCCCGACCGCAATCGCGTATGACTGCGACCGGTTCCAGGCCATGATGACTTCAAAATTCGCGTAAACCATGAATGCCGGACCACGATGCCCCATCGGCACGATGACCGAGGCCTGCATATCGGCCGACGGCAGTGTCGTTCCGTCGCTACGGCTGACCCCCAGCGCCCGCCAGTCTGAAAGCGGTGCCGAATGTGCGAGACCCGTTTCCATGTATGGAAACCCTTCAGGCAGGCGCACCTCGCGCCCCCACCGCTCGCCGCGCTGCCAGCCCAGCCGGGCCAGGTAGTTGGCGGCGGAAGCAAGCGCGTCGACTTCGCTGGTCCACAAATCGATTCTGCCGTCTTTGTCGCCGTCGACGGCGTATGTCAGGTAAGCCGAGGGCATGAACTGCGTATGCCCCATCGCGCCGGCCCAGGAGCCGCGCATTGTCTCGACCTCGAATCCTTCCCGCGAAAGCAACTGCAGGGCGGTGATCAGCTCGTCGGTGAAAAATTCGCCTCTTCTCGGGTCACATGCCAGCGTGGCGAGAGAATCCAGCGTCGGCATGCCGCCCAGGTAAGAGCCGAAGTTCGTTTCCATGCCCCAGAACGAGACCAGATAATGACCCGGAACCCCGTACTCGCGCGTCAGCCGGGATAGCAACGGACGATGCACGTCGAGCAGTTCGCGACCGCGACGAACCCTGGCTTCACTGACCCTGGCGCTCAAGTAGGCCGAAAACGACTGGCGAAATTCCGGCTGCGATCTGTCGAGTTCGATGACCCTTGCCTGATGCGTAAGCGTTCCCAATACGTCTCTCACCAGCGGCTCGGGCACCGAACGTTCCCGTGCCACAGCTTGCAACCGCTCGAGGCAGGCCTGGAAACCGGCCTCCTCTTGGGCACCGACCGGAAGGGCCTGCGTCAAAATCCAGAGCAGCGCCAGCAATGACGTCGCGCGCAGTGAGTAAATGGGCATACGAATGCGATACCTCGATTTGGGAAAATTGTCAGGAATGAAGCGAAAAGAAACGCCGGGGGCTGGAATACAACTGCCTTTCCAGACCCTCTACCGGCCCCGTGGCGAGAATTATAGACTGTTTACTTTCAATGAGTTGCAATACTCTATTGACAGACTCAAGAGTCTCGATCTCCTATGGTAGCCTTTTAAAGGATGGTTATGAAACGATCGTCATCTATACGCATTCAGGAGGGAAAGTCATGAGAAACCTGTCTCTACTAATCCTAATTCTGACCGCATCGGTCCTTGCCGGCGGTTGCGCCATCGGCGTGGCCGCGGGTGCCGGCGCAGTGGCCGCAGACGAATATGACGAAGCCAAGGAGTGCGGCGACGATTTTGATCCGCTTGAGGAGGTTCGCGGCCAGGAAGACGGCTGCAACTGAGCTGCAGTCTGCAGGAAAACCCGTCGCCGCCTTGAAACCTGCCTGAAAAGCACGTCGGAAGATGTGGAACCGCCTAGAGTCGCGTTACCATGCGCGCTTTGATCCGGGAACCGATTCAGGGCATGACGATAACCGAAGCAATCGAGGCTGCAGCGGCTACCGCTCGCCCTGTCGCCGCGCGCGGGCGCGTCGCCGACTACATTCCGCAACTGGCCGAAGTCGACGCCAAGCAGTTCGGTCTGGCGGTCGTCGAACTGGACGGCACCGAGCACATGGTCGGCGACGTGGACACGCCGTTCCCAATCCAGAGCATGTCGAAAGTGTTTGCTCTCGTGCTCGCCATGCAAAAGCTCGGCGGAGAACGCGACGTTCGCCGCGAAATCTGGGAGCGCGTCGGCCGCGAGCCTTCCGGTGATCCGTTCAACTCGCTGGTACAGCTGGAGTACGAATGCGGAATTCCGCGCAACCCGATGATCAATGCCGGTGCGCTGGTCATCGACGATCTTCTGATCGAGCACTGCGTCGATCCCGTATCCAGCATCCTCGAACTTGTACGGGAACTGACCGGCGAAAAGGTTGAACTCGATCCGGCCATCGCCGCGGCCGAGGACCGATCTTCCCAGCGCAACCGCGCAATGGCCAGCCTGATGGCCTCGTTCGATAATCTCGAGCACGAGGTCGATGATGTACTGGACGTCTACAACGCCCAGTGCTCGCTGATGATGACTGCGCGCCAGATCGCGAAAAGCATGCGGTTTCTGGCCAACGACGGCATCGACCCGGCCAGCGGCAAACAGATCCTTTCTGCATCGCTGGCCAAGCGCGTGATGGCCGTGATGCTGACCTGCGGCACCTACGACGCGGCCGGTGAATTCGCCTTCAGCGTCGGACTGCCGTGCAAGAGCGGGGTGGCCGGCGGCATCATGGCCGCCGCGCCCGATCACTCCGGCATCTGCGCCTGGTCGCCGCCGCTGGATGAAGCGGGAAACTCGCTTGCCGGCCGGGTGGCCCTGCACGACCTGACAGACCGGCTGGAGTTGTCGATTTTCTGAACGAGGGCACGATAGACGGTTTCGGTGGCGCCGCCCAAAGCTATAAGCCCCCGCATGGCTTTTACACGAACGCGTTAAGCTTTACCCCAATTCTCAAGGAATAAAAATGATGAGCATTTCAGACAAGGCTGTGTCTTCCCCGCTTTTCGCCGCGCTGGCGGAAATTTCATTCGACTCGGTCATGGTGACGCGAGCGACCAATGAGCACGGCGCGTCGGAGATTGTTTTCGTGAACGACCGTTTTTCGCAGCTCACCGGCTACAAATCGGAAGAAGTGCTGGGCGAAACACCGGGAATGATGCAGGGACCCAAAACGGATCGCGACGTGCTGGATCGCCTTGAAGACGATCTCGCCAACAATCGCATCTTTCACGGCAAGACCGTGAATTATCGAAAAGGCGGTGCCGAGTTCGACATCGAGTGGACGGTCAAGCGCGTGATGGACGTTGACGGCATCACCTACTACGTTGCCGTTCAACGCGAGGCTGAATAGCCAGGCGAGAAACAGCAAGCGCCACGCAGCCGGCTCAGTCGCCGCAACTTCAGCCGGCTATTGGTCAGGATCTGCTGCCGGTAGGGTCGTTGCGTCCCAGCTGATCGTGGCTGGAGACCCAGTCCAGCGATGAAATGGCGGCGGCCAGAGAAATCTCGCCGGCCAGCACCGTTCCGGCGACGATCTCGGCCAGTTTGCGGACCTTGCCGACGCCGGCGCAGTCCATGATCTGCAAACCTTCGTTCTGGGTCGGCAGCCCGGTGCCGCCGCCGACGGTTGCGACGATCAGCGAGGGCAGCGTGATCGACAAATACAAGTCCTTGTCCTCGGTAAGATCCCCGTAGAGGATTCCGGTAGACGATTCGGCTACGTTGGCCACGTCCTGACCGGTAGCGATGAAAATCGCGGTGATCGCGTTGGCGGCATGGCAGCCGTTGTTGTTGGCGCCCGAAAGCATGCTGCCCACGTTTGCGATCTTGCCGTGCTTATAGATTTGTTCCGTATCCGCGTCCATGATGTCGCGCAGCACGTTGCGCTTGACCAGGCACTCGGCCGTCACGCGCTTGCCGCGGGTGCGCATGGTATTGATCATCGATGCCTTCTTGTCGGTGGCGAAATTGGCTTCCAGGAAGAAGTCGTGGATTTCGGCACCGCGAAAGTTCTGCAGGATCCAGTTGCAGGCCGCGAAAGTCGCCTTGCCCACCATGTTCATGCCGGCCGCGTCACCGGTGATGAAGTTGAAGCGCGTGAAGCAGAACTTGCTGGCAAGGTAATAATCGACGTACTTGAGCTTGACGAACGGATCGGAATCGGCGCACACGGCCTTGATGTCGTCGAGGTGCTCGACGATCCAGTCGGCAAAACGGCGACCGTCGGCGGCGTTTTCGAATATGAATACCGGCGCGCGCTGCATGCTGTCGCCGACCACCGCGCACTTGACGCCCCCGCTTTCGTGAATCACCTTCATGCCGCGGTTGTAGGACGCCACCAGGGTGCCCTCGGTGGTCGCCAGCGGCACGTAGAATTCGCCCTGCGCGTGTTCGCCGTGCACCAGCAGCGGTCCGGCGATACCGAGCGGCACCTGGGCGACGCCGGTGAAATGCTCGATGTTGCCCTGCGTCTCATGCGGGTCGAACGAGTGAGAGGAAACATGCGGCAATTCGACGCCCGTCTTGTCGCGCACGAAATCGCGGCGAGCGCCGATGATCTCGTCGGAATAATCGTCCTCGGCATTTCGGGGTACTGTGCCGGGCCCATGCTGCGAACTTCGCGGCCGATCCGAGACCGAAAATTCCAGCATTCCGAACGGCTCGACCTCGAACGCCAGTGCGAGATCGTGTTCGGCATCGCTCAACGGATCGATCGAAACGTCGAACGTCAGCAGCGTGCCCAATGGGAAATCCAGCGGAGAATCGGCAACCATCCGGTCCAGGCGAACGGATTCCCCACCATCGACGGAAACCATGATCTGTTCCGTCGGGATGGATTCGCCGTTCAAGACAAGCGGCCGGACCCGTTTGAGTTTTGCCGGGCTGAGACGATTCTTGACCGAAAAACGCACCCCCGATGAGGTGTTGCGCAGGCTGGAACGGTTGTACAGCTTCTTGAGAAGCGCCTTGGGAATGAACTGCATCGCCAGCCTCCTGTGCCAGGGAGCAAGGTCTATTCGGTTACCGGTCAGGTCGATACGCTCCGGGAATGGCGCATGCGATCATGCGCGGAGCGCTTTGCAGGAAGAGGGCTGCGCGAAATATCGACTCCGCGCAGCCCGGGTGCCTTATTCGCTTTCTTCCTGCTCTGCTTTCATTTCCTCATCGATCTTGGCCAGGATGTCGGTGGCGTTTTCGGGCAGCTTGTGCACGATGCCGTAGTGGCAGTCGATGCAGGTCTGGCCGCGCTGCTCGGCCGTAGAATGCCGGCGCGAAGCGAACCGATCCTGGGCTTCGAGATCCATGCTCTCGATACTGTGGCAGTTCCGACAGTACTTGGAGTCGTTTTCCTTCATGGTGCGCCAGACCTTTTCAGCGCCGTGCGGACGATACGCCTCGTATTTCTCCTGAGTCGAGATCACCCCCTGCATTTCGGGAATGATGTCCTTGGATACGATAATCTTCTTGGTCACGTAGGCGAACCAGTCATCCATCATTTTCGGCAGATGGCAGTCCTTGCAGCCCGCCGTTACGCCGGCCTGGTTCTTGAAGTGGCTTGAAGCCTCGTATTCGGGCTTGATGAACTGCTCGTGCGAATGACACTGGTAGCAGAATTCGGTCTTGCTGGTCTGATGCAGCGTGTAGTTCATGGTCTGCAGGGCTGCGGCCCCAGCGACCACGGCCACGAACCCGCCCAGCGGGATGCCCAGCAGCCACTTGCTATTGGGACGAGACCAAAGACGTGCCCACCAACCTTTCTTCGAATCAGTCATCTTCTTGACCTTGTGTTCTGAATTGGATGTCGATCAACCTGCTGTGTGCAGAATATTCATCTGCCGCCCGGATGGACATGACCCAGATCAAAAAAGCGTTCCGATCTGCAGGCATACCCCCGAAATGGTTGTCCCCTTACCCTATCACTCCTCCACCAGCTCGCGGTGCACCCGCACGGCACCGTTCCTGGGTCGAATCGTATCTCCCCGGGCCTCGAATTGCGCGCGGGTGAAGGACGCGCCGAACAGCAGGATCAGCGACGAGTAATTGACCCAGAGCAGCAGCAGCGCGAGCGAGCCGGCCGCTCCGTAGGCCGACGCCGTGGCTGCGTTGGCCAGGTACATCGCAATCAAAGACCGCCCCAACGTGAACAGAATCGCGGTGACCAGCCCCCCGAGCAGGACGTCGCGCAACGAGAGGACTACGTCCGGAAGCACCTTGAACATCGCCGCGAACAGCAGCGTGACCACCGTCAGTGAAACCGCGATCTCGACGCCTACCATCGCCCAGCCTGGCACCGGCAGCCACTGATCGGCAAACACGATCAGCGCCCGCAGCGTCACGCTGAGCGCAAGCGAGACCAGCAGCACGAAACCGATCGCCAGCACCACCGTCAGCGACA
>DATFJJ010000020.1:0-4733 GCA_035269245.1 Wenzhouxiangellaceae bacterium
AGCCACGTCCGCCCCGACGGTTTCTTCCGGGATCTTCGACGACGACCGCCAGCCGCTGGAGATCGCGCGCGAGCAGATCAGCATCGAGGTGCGGGACCTGGACCTCTATTACGGCAACGACCAGGCGCTGAAGGGCGTCAATCTGAAGATCGCGCACAATCGCGTGACGGCCTTCATCGGTCCCAGCGGCTGCGGCAAGTCGACGTTGCTCAGGTGCTTCAACCGGATGAACGACCTGATCGACATCTGCCGCATCGACGGCGAGATACTGATCGACGGCAAGAACATCTACGCCAAGGATGTCGACGTCGCCGAGCATCGCAGACGCGTCGGCATGGTGTTCCAGAAGCCGAATCCATTTCCGAAATCGATTTTCGAGAATGTCGCCTACGGTCTGCGCTTGCAGGGCGTGAACGACAAGCGCAAACTGGCCGAGGTAGTCGAGCGAGCCTTGCGCGCAGCGGCGCTCTGGGACGAAGTCAAGGACCGGCTGGACGACAATGCGTTCGGCCTTTCAGGCGGCCAGCAGCAGCGTCTGGTGATTGCCCGTGCAATCGCGATCGAGCCGGAAGTGATTCTGCTCGACGAGCCGTGCTCGGCGCTGGATCCGATTTCCACGGCAAAAGTCGAGGAATTGATCGCTGAATTGAAGAACGACTACACGATCGTGATCGTGACGCACAACATGCAGCAGGCTGCGCGCGTCTCGGATTTCACCGCATACATGTACATGGGTGAGATGATCGAGTTCGACGATACCGCCAGACTGTTCACCAACCCGCGCCGCAAGGCGACGGAGGATTACATCACCGGGCGCTACGGCTGACCGCGACGCGTAGAGACAATCGGACGCCGATGCCGCCCCCAGGATAACGATTTCCCGGAGCAACACGATGGAACATTTCGATCAGCACATCTCGCACCAGTTCAACCAGGAACTGGAGAACCTGCGACAGAAGATGATGGCCATGGGCGGCATGGTCGAGGAGATGCTCAAGAACGCGGTGCAGGCGGTGGTCAGCGGCGATACCGAGCTGGCCGTGACGGTCATCGAGGCCGACGATCAGGTCAATCGGATCGAAAAGCGTCTGGACGAGGAATGCAATCTGATCATTGCCAGGCGTCAGCCGACCGCAAGCGATCTGCGCCTGGTGTTTGCCATCATCAAGGCGATTTCCGACCTGGAGCGAATCGGCGACGAAGCCGAAAAGATCGCGCGCTGGGCGATCGCGCTGGCCGACTATCATCGGCCGCGCAACGACTACCGTGAACTCGAACGCATGGGGCACATGGTGCTGGAAATGCTGCGCAAGAGTCTCGACGGCTTTACCCGGATGGCGCCCGAAGTGGCGCTTGAAATCCTTGAGCAGGACAAAAAGGTAGACCAGGATTACGAATCGATCTTCCGCCAGTATTACTCCTACATGATGGAAGACGCGCGCAACGTTCGGCGGGTGCTTGATGCGCTTCTGGTGGCCAAGTCGCTTGAGCGCATCGGGGACCACTGCAAGAACGTCGGAGAATACATCGTCTACCTGGTCGAGGGCCGGGATCTCAGGCACGAATCGAAAAAGGCGTTGAAGGCCTTTCAAAAGGAAATCAGCGACGAATCGTGAGTAGGCCAGCTTCATCTACCGGCCGCTGGACACCGTCATCCGAATCTTGGGGCGGGCTCTGAACAATGCGGATTGACGTCTTCGGCATCCAGTCCTGCGATACCTGTCGCAAGGCGCGCAAGTGGCTGGCCGGACAGGAACTGGATTTCCGGTGGGTCGACTTGCGCGAAACGGCGCCTCCGCGTGCCGACGTCGAGCGCTGGCTGAGCGCGGTCGGCGCCGAAGTTCTGGTCAACCGCCGCTCTTCCACCTGGCGCGGGCTGGGCGAGGTCGAGCGAGCAAAGCTGGATTCCGCTGCAGTCATCGATTTGCTCCTAGAGCATCCGACCTTGATCAAGCGGCCGCTGTTCGAACGCGGCGACGATGTCCACGCCGGCTTCGGCGATGTCCAGCGCCAGTGGCTGCTGCGGAAGTGACGTCGGAAGTCTTCGCACTGGCCTCGGCGCTGATCGAGCGCTCGTCGGTCACCCCTGACGATGCAGGGTGCCAGCCGATGCTGGCGCAAAGACTCGAAGATGCCGGCATGCAGGTCGAATCGCTGCGCTTCGGCGAGGTCGACAATCTGTTTGCCACGATCGGCGAGGGTAAGCCCCACCTGCTTCTCCTCGGACACACCGACGTGGTGCCCACCGGACCCGAAAGCGATTGGAGCTCGCCGCCGTTCAGCCCCGAGGTTCGCGACGGCATGATGTTTGGCCGCGGGGCGGCCGATATGAAGTCGTCGGTGGCCGCTTTCGTGCTGGCCGCCGAAAAATTCTCCTCGACGACCGGCGCTACGACCGGGCGACTTTCGATCCTGTTGACCTCGGACGAAGAAGGTGCGGCTGCCGACGGCGTCCGCCGCGTGGTACCCCGGCTAGAAGCCAGAGGACTGTTGCCGGATCACGTGCTGGTCGGCGAGCCTTCGAGCAGCGAACGACTGGGCGACGTGATTCGCATCGGCCGCCGGGGCAGCATCCAGGCACGCCTGACGATCGTCGGCGAGCAGGGCCACACTGCCTATGCACGTCCCGAGGACAACCCGGTACACCAGGCCGCGCCGTTGTTGGCAGCGCTCACGGCACTGAAATTCGACGACGGCGACGAGGCGTTTCCGCCGACCCGCCTGCAGGTGTCGAACTTGCGCGCCGGCACCGGGGCCGACAACGTGACGCCCGGCCGACTTGAAATCATGTTCAACCTGCGGCACAACCCGAATTCGACCGCAGACGCATTGAAAGCGCGTATCGAGGCCCTGCTGGCCGAACACGCACTGCCGGACTGTCGGCTGGATTGGCGGATCTCCGGCGCGCCTTTCGGGCCGGCCGACGGGAAACTGCTGGCGGCGGTAACCGCGGTGGTGAAGGAACGGCTGGGCCTTACGACGCGTCCGGATACCGGCGGAGGCACGTCCGACGGCCGGTTCTTCGGCCCGTTGGGTATAGAAACCGTGGAGCTGGGCCCGGTCAACCGCACCATCCACAAGGTCGACGAATCGATCGCCGTCGAAGACCTGGAGCGTCTCCCCGCGCTGTACCTTGCGATTATCGAGCGCGTGCTGACCTGACCGGTTCAGCAGCCGGCCGCCAAGCGGAGAAGGCAATCGCGCTACACTTGAAAATCATTGATTCGGTAGGTGCTCGTGGCCCTTCAGCCTGATATGTGCGGATTAAGTTGGCCTGTCGGCGGTCAGCGCACGGCGCGCGAGCGACGGACTGGCCCTGGCCAATTCAAGCGAGCGGAACGCAGCCTGCCGCGCTTGTGCGAGCGGCCTTCGGGAGCCATTGTGCCGGCGCGGATCGGCGTTGCGTTTCTTGGCAAGGGAGCGCCAATTACCTGCGAAACCTGCCTTGATTCACATCGGCACAGTGACTACGAGCGTTACCGAACTATCCAGGGGGGGCATCGGTGCGAACAATCATCGTGATCCTGGTCGCTTTGCTGATGCTGCTCCAGATTCAGGTCTGGCGCCAGTACGGTCGCGTCGCAGAGCTGGAACGGCGTGTCGAGGCCCAGCGCGATGAAAATCGCCAGCTGGCTGCGCGCAACGATGCGCTGGACGCCGAAGTGGCCGATCTCAAGTCCGGCCTCGACGCCGTCGAGGAGCGGGCCCGGTCGGAACTTGGCCTGATTCGCGAAGGCGAAGAGTTCTACCTGGTCGTGGAGCCCGAAGACCTGGATCCGGAAGACGCCCGGATGCTGCGCGAGTTCGAGGCGCAGCGGAATCCCGATCCGCAGCCCGAAGATGGATAAATTTGCGCACGGCGGGCCGGCCGCTCGCGGGGTGATTCGGGCGCGGCCCGAGGACTTCCGCGTCGTCGAGAACATCGGCTACGCCCCCTCAGGCGACGGCGAGCACCTTTGGCTGGAGATCGAAAAGCGCCGCATGAACACCGTCGACGTGGCCGCGCGGCTGGCTCGCCTGGCCGAAGTGCCGGTGCGTTCAGTCGGCTTCGGCGGCCTGAAGGACCGCAATGCAGTCACGCGCCAGCCGTTTTCGATTCAGTTGCCTGGCCGGGAAGATCCCGATTGGTCGGGCTGGAGCAATGAGGGCATGAGTATCCTCCAGGCCACCCGGCATCATCGCAAGATCCAGCGCGGCCGGCTGGCCGGCAATCGCTTCGAGCTGGTCGTGCGTGAATTGGAGGGCGACCGGGCCGAACTCGAGGAGCGGCTTCGGCGCGTTGCCGAACTCGGCGTGCCGAATGGTTTCGGCGAGCAGCGTTTTGGCGGCAACAACATCGCGCGGGCTCATCGTCTTTTTCGCGGCGAACTCAGGCGCAAGCCGTCGAAGTCCAAGCGTGGCTTCTACCTCTCGGCCGCCCGCAGCCTGATCTTCAACCAGGTGCTGGCCAGGCGAATCCTGGCCGGCACCTGGAACCACGTGCTGGACGGCGAAATCGTGATGCTCGACGGCAGCCACTCTACTTTCGCCGCAGATGCCGCCGACCCTGATATCCAGGCGCGCTGCAAGGTCCAGGACTTGCACCCGACGGGGCCGCTGGTGGGCGAGGGCGACTCTGGCGTCACCGGCGAGGTCGCAGTGCTGGAAGGCGAGGTCATCGAGGAACAGCGGGAACTGGCTGATGGGCTGGCGAAATTCCGTCTCAAGTCCGACCGTCGCCCGTTGCGCATGCG
>DATFJJ010000021.1:0-9817 GCA_035269245.1 Wenzhouxiangellaceae bacterium
CGACGAGGCGGACCGGATGTTCGACCTGGGATTCATAGGCGACATCCGTTACCTGTTCCGCGCAATGCCGCCGGCCGACAAACGCCAGTGCCTGATGTTTTCGGCCACGTTTCCGCTCAAGGTCACCGAGCTGGCCTACGAGCACATGAACGATGCCGAGACGATTCGCATCGATGAAGATCACAAGACCACCGAGCGCGTGAGCCAGGTCGTCTACTACCCGTCGAATCGCGAAAAGCTGCCGCTGCTGATCAAGCTGTTGCGGGAAATGGTCGATGGCCACGTGATCGTGTTCGTCAACACGCGGCGCGCCGCCGATCTGGTCGACCGGATGCTGCAAGGCAACGGCTTCGATTCGGCGATGCTGGCCGGGTCGGTGCCGCAAAAGAAACGCCAGCGGCTGCTGCAGCGATTCCATGCGGGCGAATTGCCGATTCTCGTGGCCACCGACGTGGCGGCCCGCGGACTGCATATTCCGGACGTCAGTCATGTGATCAATTTCGATCTGCCGCAGGATGCAGCCGATTACGTTCACCGCATAGGCCGCACGGCCAGGCTGGGTGCCACCGGCGAGGCCATAAGTTTCGCCTGCGAGGACTACGCATTCCACTTGCCGGAAATCGAGGCCTATATCGATCAGCCGATCGAACTGATCAGCCACGACGCCGATGATTTGCCCAGGCTTGAAAAAGCCAAGCCGTCGACCGGAAACCAGGGTCGTCCCGCCAGCGCTCGTGGCGGCAAGGGGCGGAGCGGGCAAAGCTCCGGCGGTCGTCGACGGCGCGGTTGAGCTGACATGCTTCCCGCAGATTTGCTGTGCTAATCTGCCGGGTCGTGGTCGAGCTGCAGCATTCCTTGTCAATGGCCCTATCAGCATCATGATTGCCCCGTTGAATCGCCTTGACCGTCCCAGTACGGCGAACGCGACCTGTTGGCTGCTGGTCGTGGTCTGCGTTCTGCTCGTGGCACGGATCGGCATCGTGCTTGTCGACGGCGTGGACGTCGAATACCAGCCCATCCCGTTTTCACCTTCATCCGAGCGCGTCAGCACGCTTCCTGCGACCGACTGGCGGATGTTTGGAGATCCATCCGAACCCGACTATGGATTCGCGCAAGCGCTTCCGCCAACCCCTCTTTCACTGAGACTGCGGGGCGTGGTTACCGGCGAGCGGGGCTATGCAATCATCGTGGACGCGGAAGGCAATGAAGGCGTGTACCGGGCGGGCGACATGGTTCCGGGCGATGCCGAGGTCGTCACCATCGAACCGCGCCGGGTCGTGCTCGAGCGTAACGCGACTCGCGAAGCCCTGGAGCTTCCCGGTTCGGGCGCTTCGACGGCCGTTGGCACGGCGCCGCGAGCGCGGGCGCAATCGCCCGAGCGAAACGGTCTGGCCGGCGGCGCCGGCATCGGTTCGCTGACCTCGATGACCTCGGGGTTCAGCCTGGATCCGAACGAGCTTGCCCGCCGGATCACCATTCTTCCGGTCGCCGGCGGCGGCTTTCGGGTGCGGGCCGGGCGCGACGCGGCCATCTTCACCCAGCTCGGATTTCACGCCAACGACATCGTGCTGGCGATCAACGGTCAGCCGGTCGACAATCAGGGTGACGTGCGCGCTGTATTCGAATCATTCCGTCCCGGTGAACCGCTGGCCATCACGGTACGGCGCGGCGAGCGTCAACTGGTGCTGACGCCCGATCTCTCCATGCTGGGCGAAGCCGGCCAGAGATGAACAGCCAATGCACGTCTTCGTAATGAACCCGTTTCAATCAAAGAGCGGAGCCAATAACAAATGAAAACCAATCGAATCATGGCGGTCGCAGCGCTGATATTCAGTCTGGCCGGTGCCGGGCTGCACGCCCAGCAAGGTGAAACGCACCTGCTGAATTTCCAGAACGCCGACATTCGGTCCCTGATTACCACGGTCGCCGATATCACCGGGCGCAACATCGTGATCGATCCCGCGGTCAGCGGGCAGATCACGGTGATCTCGAGCGAGGAGCTTACGGCCGAGTCGGTCTACGACG
Source organism: Wenzhouxiangellaceae bacterium (assembly GCA_035269245.1). Taxonomy (GTDB): domain Bacteria; phylum Pseudomonadota; class Gammaproteobacteria; order Xanthomonadales; family Wenzhouxiangellaceae. The sequence continues at coordinate 2,026 of DATFJJ010000021.1, forward strand.
TGTTCTTGTCGATTCTCGCTGTTCACGGTTACAGTGCGGTCGAAGACGGTTCGGTCACGCGTATCGTGCCGGATGCCACGGCACGTTTCGGGAGCGGCGTGGTCAATGGTGCGGCGGGTAGCCAGGACCAGGTTACCCGTCTCATTCCGCTGGAGCACGTGCGCGCAGCGGAAGTCCTTCCGATGCTGCGCTCGCTGGTGCCGCAATCGGCTTACCTGGCCGCCCACGAGCATTCCAATTCGCTGCTGGTCAGTGACAGGGCCGCCGGCGTCAGGCGCTTGCAGGCCGTCATCGAGCGACTGGATGCGGCTTCCGAAAATGGTGCCGAAGTGCTGGCGCTGAGTCACGCCGACGCTGAGGAAGTGGCCGAGATTGCCAATCAGATCTATTCCGGATCGGAACAGCCGCTGGCGATTCCCGACACCCGATCGAATTCAATCGTGCTGCGCGGGGATTCCGGCCAGCGGGTCCGCCTGCGCACGCTGATCAGCCATCTCGATACGCCGCTGACCGAGGGGGGCGGCTCGCGCGTCGTCTACCTTCGGTACGCCAACGCTCAATCGCTGGTACCGGTGCTCGAAAGCCTGGTCGACGATGTGGGCGAAGGGCAGCGCCAGCGGGTGCGCATCAACGCCCACGAAGAAACCAACTCCGTGGTGATTTCCGCGCCGCCGGCCGTATACCGGGAAATCCGCTCGATCATCGACCAGCTGGACATTCGCCGGGCCCAGGTGCTTGTCGAGGCGATCATCGCCGAGGTTGCGGCTGATACCGGTCAGGATCTCGGAATCCAGTGGCAGTTCTTCGAGTCCGGCGATTCGGGTTTTTTCGGCGGTACCAATTTCCAGTCCGGCGGCCGCAATATCCTCAACCTGAGCGCTGGGCTGGCCAATTCCGAAGATGGGGCCACGGTGCTGCCGGGCGGCGGACTCAACCTGGGCTATGTCGACGGAACCACCAGTCTGCTCGGGATCGAATTGCTCGAAATCGGCGCACTGGCCCAGGCACTTGCGACCGACGGGAACACCAACGTGCTTTCCACGCCGTCGATAGTGACCATGGACAATCACGCCGCGAGCATCAACGTGGGCCAGGAAGTCCCTTTTCTGTCCGGAAGTTTCCTGACCGAGGGCATCTCGACAGCCGAGGGTCAGGTCAATCCATTCCAGACCATTCAGCGCGAGGAGGTGGGGCTCAAATTGCGAGTCACGCCGCACATCAATGAAGGCGACACCATCATGCTCGCGATCGAGCAGGAAGTTTCCTCGCTTGCACCGATCGCCGGTGCAGTGGACCTGATCACCAACAAGCGCACGATCTCGACCCGCGTGATGGTGCCCGACGGCTCGATGCTGGTATTGGGTGGACTGATCAGCGACGATCTGAACGAGTCTGTGGAGCGCGTGCCCGGGCTGAGCCGGATTCCGCTTTTCGGCGAACTGTTCACCTATCGTTCGACCAACCAGGTCAAACGCAATCTCATGGTTTTCATACGGCCTCGCATTCTTCATGATCAGCAGCTCATGGATGACTTGACCGCAGGCAAGTACCGCAGCATCCGCGGTTCCCAGCTCGAGCAGCGCGCTAACCGCAGTGTCCTTTCCCGGCGCGGCGAGACGCCGCTGCTGCCGGAACTCCAGGATTTCCTTCAGACCGACCAGGGAACAAGCGACACGGATGAGCGCTGATTTCAGACCAGGGTTCGGATTCGCACGACGCCGCGGCGTGACTATCGCGGGGCGCGACGAGCAGGGGCGGTTCAGAATAGTGGCGCGTGAACCCACCGACCTGGAAGCATTGCGCGAAGTGCGCCGGAATATTTCGGGTGCTACGACCATCGAGAAGCTCAACGAGGCGGACTACGGTGAGCTGCTTTCCACGCTCTATCAGGCCGGCAATGCCGAAGCCCACAAGGTTGCCGAGAACCTCAACGACGAGCTCGACCTGAACCGACTGGCCGAGCAGTTGCCGGAACCGGCCGATCTGCTCGAAGCCGACGACGATGCGCCGATTATCCGCTTGATCAACGGCGTGCTTTCGCAGGCGGTACGCGATCAGGCGTCCGACATCCATTTCGAGCCTTTCGAGGATCGGCTTTCCGTCCGATTCAGGGTCGACGGCGTATTGCGTGAAGTGTTGTCGACGTCACCGGCGCTCGCGCCGCTGGTGGCATCTCGCATCAAGGTCATGGCGCGCCTGGACATTGCCGAAAAGCGGCTTCCACAGGATGGACGCATCAGCCTGAGACTTGCCGGACGCCCGGTGGACGTCCGGGTATCCACCTTGCCCTCCAGCCATGGCGAGCGCGTGGTCCTCAGGCTGCTCGACAAGCAGGCCGGAAAACTCGGCCTGTCGGAGCTGGGCATGGGCGACGATACGCTGGAGCGGCTGCGTCGCCTCATCCACCGCCCGCACGGGATATTGCTGGTCACCGGGCCCACCGGTTCGGGCAAGTCGACCACGCTTTACGCGGCCCTGCTCGAACTCAACGACCGAAGCCGCAACATCATGACGGTCGAGGATCCAATCGAGTACGACATAGACGGCATCGGTCAGACCCAGGTCAACCCCAAGGTGGACCTGACGTTTGCGCGTGGCCTGCGAGCGATTCTGCGCCAGGACCCGGACGTCGTGATGGTCGGCGAAATTCGCGACCTTGAAACCGCGCGCATTGCGGTTCAGGCATCCATGACCGGCCACCTGGTGCTGTCGACGCTGCATACCAACACGGCGGTGGGTGCGATCAACCGACTGGTCGACATGGGGATCGAACCATTCCTCTTGTCTTCCAGCCTGATCGGCGTGATGGCTCAGCGTCTGGTGCGCCGGCTTGATCGCGAATTTTGTCGGGCCGTCGAACTCGAGCCCGAGACGCTGGCCGCCAGCGGGATAGAGGCCAATGCGCCGGTTACCCTGTATCGGCCGCAGATCGAGCTTCCTGCGGGCGAGAGCGGTTTCAGTGGCAGAACCGGCATTTACGAGCTTGTGGCCGTGGGCGACGAGATGCAGGCGGCAATTCACAGGCGGGCCGCCGAGGCTGAACTCGAAATCATTGCGCGTCGCACGTCGCCGGCCATATTCGACGACGGCTGGCGCAAGGCGCTTGCGGGAGAAACCTCGCTGGACGAGGTGCTGCGCGTGACGCGCGAAAGCTGACCGCGCTGCCTGCCGGCGATCGTCCGGGAAAACGCGGATCAGCAGACAATACGAACTAATGCGCCGGACGGCGGTCAATGGGTTAACGCTCGTCCGGCTCGACACACATCCGACAGGAGCAAGACGGCCCGATGGGCGAACGTGAAACAGATCAGCTTCTGGTGGAAAGAGTCCAGAAGGGTGACAAGCGGGCTTTCGATCTGCTGGTAGGCAAATACCAGCACAAGATCGTCAGCCTGATCTCGCGCTATGTGTCCGATCATGCAGAGGCGCTGGACGTCGCCCAGGAAGCTTTCATCAAAGCCTACAAGGCGATTGGGCGATTTCGTGGCGACAGTGCCTTTTACACATGGATGTACCGAATCGCCATCAATACGGCCAAGAACCACCTGGTTTCGCAAAGCCGGCGCCCGCCCTCTTCTGATGTGGATGCCCAGGATGCGGAACAATTTCAGGTCGACACGCGTCTGAAGGATCGTGGTTCTCCTGAACATGAACTTCTCAAGGAAGAAATTGAACGCACCATTCATGACGCCATCTCAGAGTTGCCCGACGACCTTCGGGTCGCGATTACGCTGCGTGAGATGGAAGGCATGAGCTACGAAGATATCGCAACCACGATGGACTGCCCGATCGGCACCGTCCGCTCGCGCATATTCCGCGCCCGCGAAGCGATCGACGGCCGGCTAAGGCCTCTGTTGAGCAACATGGATGATTAGCGCCCGGAGCCACGCATGACCAATCAAACCGAACCCCGAGAGACAGCGCCTGTGGATAGAAACAACGAACCGATCTCTGCACTTGTCGATGGCGAGCTCGATCAGAAAGGCGCCGACTTTCTGATCAGACGCCTGTCCGATGACCCGCATATGCACCACCAATGGCAACGCTTCCACCTGGTGCGCGCCTGTCTCCAACGCGAGTTCAGCGGCCCGGTTTCACTGGTAGGGCGCGTACAGGCGGCCCTCCAGGAAGAAGCCGCGCCTGAAAGGGCCGGCCGCTTCACATCCTTGATGCGGATGGGTGTCGGCGGAGCGATTGCCGCAAGCGTCGCGATGGTAGCGGTTCTGGGACTGGCCAATCGCATCGATTCCGAGAACTCGGGTGTGCCAGAGCCGGTTCAGACCCCCGGCTTCGTCAGCCAGTCCACCGCCCTGGACAGGCAGTTCAACGCACCGCTGGTGCCGGCCGGACTGGGCACGAACGAGAATTCCGCAGGCGCAACCAGGACTACTTCCGCGACCCAGCAGCGAATCAACCGTTACATGATCCGACATAGTCAGGCAGTCGGCGGCAACGGATTCATTTCCTATACGCCGGTTCTGGCTGAGCCTGCAAACGTTCAGACGCTTGCCGATGAGCCGGCCGACGAAGCAGGCCGGACCACAGAAGGCAGGTAGTGCCGATGCGAGCGCATTCGTTGATTGCCGCGGGGCTTTTGTGGTTTTGTTGCGCGGGGCAGCTCTTGGCGGACACGGTGGAGCAATGGCTGGTGCGAATGGACCATGCTGTGGCCTCGATCAGCTACCGAGGCACACTGGTAAGTGCCGGCAGCGACCGGATCGACACGATGCGGGTGCTGCATCGAGTTGACGAGGATGGCGTTCGTGAACGCATCTACGCCCTGGATGGACCGCCGCGGGAAGTATTGCGTGATCGCGATCAGGTGCGCTCTCTGGTTTCCGGACAGGCCTCGGTAATTGTCCACAACCCCTTTCCAACCCGTCTTTTACCCAGGATTCCGCTGGACGAAATCCTGGGTGCGGATTCGGTCTACCGTGTGCGTCTGATCGGAACCGGTCGGGTCGCTGCACGGGATTCCAGAATCATCGAAATCCTGCCGCTTGACCAGTATCGTTACGGTCGCCGGCTCTGGCTGGACAAGGACACCGGCATGCTGCTGCGTTCTGCGGTCTTCGCGCCGAACGGCGGTATCGTCGAAAAGCTGAGTTTCGTTGAAATCGAGATCGGTGCATCGATTTCCGATTCGGAACTTGAAAGCGATCTCGAGAACCCGTCCCAGGTCACGCGCTACCAGATCGGCAATGCCGGGGAGGGTGAATTCGCCTCTCGCAAGACGCCGATCTGGCTTCCCAAGTCGCTGCCCAAGGGCTTTCGGCTGACCTCGGTCGGGCATGGCGGCAGCGAAGAGCAGCGCTATGAGCATCTTTTGTTCAGCGATGGTCTGTCGAGTTTTTCCATCTATATCGAGTTCGAGAGCAGCTCGGGTATTTCCGAGCAGATCGAGTCGCGTGGTGCAATGCATATCTATACCGGAAGCATAGACGGTAACCTGGTTACGGTCGTCGGCGAGGTCCCCGCGCCGACCGTTCGTCTCATCGGGCGGCATCTGCGCAGGATGCACATGCCGATGCTTCGGCACCTGGACTGAGCGGGTTGGCCTCGTGAAGAATACCGGCCTGATCTGGCAGATCGCCGTTGTCCGGCGTGACGACGACGGGTCCTGCTGGCTCGAGTTCAGTGATCCCGCAGACTGTAGCAAATGCAGCAAGGGAACAGGTTGCGGCGCCGCGTTGTTCAGCCGGCTGTTTGCACGCCCCGACATCCGCCTTCCTGTGCCGGACGAGACGGAGATTCCGGGCAATCGCATGGTTCGCGTGGGACTCGATCCGCGGTGGCTGATGCTGGCTGCGGCAGCTACCTATCTGCTGCCGGTAATCGCTTTCATCGTTGGTGCGGTATGCTCCGACCAGGTCTGGCCCGGAAGCGACCCGGCGGCACTGATTTCGGGCGTGGCGTTCGCGCTGGTCACGGGATTGCTTGCGCGTCACCCGTTGAAATTCATCGGCAGACCGGGCCTGGAGCTGGTTGAACTGCACCAAGGCCTTGAATCGGAAGGCGTCAGCGGTCACTTTTCCGGGTAAGGCACGTGACGCCGATTGGCCGTGGGGTCATCGGGACTTAATCATACGTATTCAGAAACAAAGGGTTATATCTAATGTTCAAGCTTCAATTGAGAACGCTACTTACCGCGGCGCTTGTCTTATTCGCGCTTGATCTGCGCGCGGCGCCCGCGGACTTTTCCGATATTGTCGAGGCAAGCATCCCCGCCGTCGTCAACATCGAGACGACTCGATTCGGTGAGCGTCCGGATCCAGAGGTACAGCGCGGACAGATGCCCGAGGACATGCCTGAGCTGTTTCGTCGGTTCTTCGAACCGTTCGGTGAAGGCATGCCGAGGGGGCGTCCGGACCGGCGCGGCGGTGGCTCCGGCTTCATCGTCCGGGAGAATGGTCTGATCATCACCAATCACCATGTTATAGAAGACGCCGACGAAATCATCGTGCGGCTGGCCGATCGGCGCGAGTTCGTTGCCGATCTCGTCGGCTCGGACGCCGAGACCGACGTGGCCGTGCTCAGGATCGACGCCGAGGACCTGCCGACCCTGCGCTTCGGTGATTCCTCGACACTGCGCCCGGGCGAGTGGGTGATCGCGATCGGGTCACCGTTCCAGTTCGAACAGAGTGTGACTGCCGGGATCGTCAGCGCCAAGGGCAGGACCCAAGGGCAGCAGCAGTACGTCCCGTTCATCCAGTCCGATGTGGCGATCAACCGCGGCAATTCCGGTGGCCCCCTGATCGACACCGATGGCCGGGTCGTCGGTATCAATTCCTGGATCCTGAGTTCCAGCGGCGGCAACATCGGCTTGTCCTTCTCGATACCGATCGAAACCGCAGCCAGCACCATGGACCAGTTGCTCGAATTCGGTCGCGTCTCGCGCGGCTATCTTGGCGTGGGCATTCAGGGTGTCGACCGGGAACGGGCCGACGCGCTCGGCCTCGACCGCCCGGTTGGTGCACTGGTCAACCGGGTCGAACCGGGCAGCGCTGCCGAGCGAGCCGGCATCGAGGTCGGCGACGTGATTCTGGAAGTCAATGACCGGGACATCGAGGTGTTTTCCGACCTCCCGCCGATCGTCGGATCGGTGCGTCCGGGCGAGGAAGTGAGCCTGACCATCTCGCGCTGGGGCGAAACCCAGGAGCTGACGGTTTCGCTCGACGAACGCGACGAGGACCAGCAAACCGACGATCGTGGCGAAACCCCGGATAGCGAGCCGACGAACGCGCTTGGACTTTCGGTTGAGGAACTCACCGAGGAGGAGCTTCGCCGCGCCGAAGGTATCGACGGCGGCCTGGTGATCACGGCCGTGGACAGCGACAACGCTTACCGGGCAGGCATCCGCAGGGGTGACGTGATCCGGATGATCAACAACCAGCAGGTCAGAACGCTGGAGGATTTCGAGGACATCGTCGAAGGCATCGAGCCCGGTCGCTCCGTGGCCTTGCTGGTATGGCGCGATGGAGCAACCCAGTTCGTCGCCTACACGCCCGAGGGCGAAGAATAGCCCGACCCGAAAACGGGAGCGGGGTACCGACCTCGCAGCGGCTATAATGCACGTGTGCCGCCACTGGTCCGATCCGGTGGCGGCCTTTTTTCATAAAGGCGCCGGGCCCTCGGGCCGGACCACTCACCTGACCCAGATGCCTCGATGACCGATTGCTCTCATATCCGGAACTTCTCGATCATTGCCCATGTTGATCATGGCAAGTCGACCCTGGCTGATCGCTTCATCCAGGTATGCGGCGGCCTGACCAACCGCGAGATGGCCGAGCAG
>DATFJJ010000022.1:0-4402 GCA_035269245.1 Wenzhouxiangellaceae bacterium
TAGTTGACCACGAGGGCCAGGTCGTCGACATCCAGCCCGCGCGCCGCGACATCCGTGGCCACCAGGATGCGGGCGCTGCCGTTGCTGAAGCGCAGCAGGGTCAGGTCCCGCTCTTTCTGCTCCATGTCGCCGTGCAGCGCCAGGGCGCTGTGCCGGCGGCTTTGCAGCTCTTCGGCCAGTTCGGCGCAGCCTTGCCGGGTCTTGCAGAAGATCAGGCAGGATGCCGGCTGCTTTCTGCCCAGGATCTTGAGCAGTGTTTCCAGCTTGTGCTTGGGCCTGGTGACCGCGAAGAACTGATGCCGGACGGTGGTTCTTTCCTTGGCCGGCTCGACGGTGATCCGCAGCGGCTGGGTCTGGAACTCGGCGCTGAGACGCTCGATATCTTCGGGGAAAGTGGCCGAAAAGAGCAGGGTCTGGCGGTTTCCCGGTGTTTGCCGAATGATCCCGGCGATGGTGTCGATGAACCCCATGTCGAGCATGCGGTCGGCTTCATCCAGCACCAGCGTCCGCAGCCGGTCGAGGCGCAGCGTCTTCTTGCGCAGGTGATCGTCGATCCGGCCGGGGGTGCCGACGATCACGTGGGCCCCGTGTTCCAGAGAGGCCTTCTGCGGTCCGATCGGCGAGCCGCCGCACAAGGTGATGATCTTGATGTTGGGCAGGGGGGTCGCGAGCCGGCGGAACTCCTCGGCGACCTGCGCGGCGAGTTCGCGCGTGGGGCAGAGCACCAGCGCCTGGCAATTGAAATGCCCGGGATCGAGCTGCTGAAGAATGCCCAGGGCGAATGCGGCCGTCTTGCCGCTGCCGGTCCGGGCCTGCGCGACCAGATCCTTGCCGGCGAGCGCATGCGGCAGCGACTCGGCCTGGATTGGCGTCATGGACTTGTAGCCCATCGAAACCAGGTTGCCGCGCAGCGCCTTGGACAAGGGCAGCGTATTGAATGACGCGCGTGTCATGGAGCGGCCCTGGAAAAGGACCCCACTATACCGCGAGCGCTGGTCTTTCCTGGCGCCAGGATACCGACCGCGTGGAACACAGCCCCCATCCTGCTCATCTCTAGTGAGCTCGGTACGACTTCGGCGGGCGAGCCCTGGGGACTCGATGTGGAGGCTGCGTCCGGGCTTCTGTGCGTTCCGGTTTTCTTCTCCGGAGGAACTGCACGCCCGGCATTCTCGTCAGCGCCTGCGAATCGGGGTTGAACGAGATCAGCGCGCCAGCGCCAGCCGTTCCAGCAGATCGGCGGCAGAGGGCGATTTTTCGCAGAGCGTCAGTTTTTCGGAACGCGTCAGGCGCTTCAGCCGGTGCTCGGCCTGAAGCGCCAATGACCGTCCGCCCACGGCCACGGCGTATCTCATTTCTACGGATGCGGCTCCCCGGGTGAACCGTGCGGCCCGTGAGCGTCCGGCGCGATGCTCTCGCAGCCGACGTTCCGGGTCGGTGGTCACGCCGGTGTAGAGGCGTCCATCGCAGTCCAGGACGTAGATCCACCATGATGGCGGGCTTGTTCCGTCGTTGTCCATTCTTCTATTCGTGGTCCCGAGGTCCACCGCGTTCGGGTGCCGCGGGGTGTCTGCGGCAGGGTGTCACAGGTTCCATGACCATTGCTGGACGCGTCGACCCGAATCCGGTCCGGGTCGCCAGCTTGCGCGTCCTCCGGTGCGGTTCGACGGCGGAACGGAATTCGACCGACCGTCGGCCCCGCGACGCGATCTCCCGAAAACCGGATAATGGCGGGCTGAGAAAACGGCGGTGCGCCGTTTCGCCCATCCAGCCCAGGTCCCGCCCGCTCATGGAAATCAAGGTCAATTTTCTCGACAAACTCCGACTCGAGGCCCGGTTCGATGACTTCACCGTCGTCACCGACCAGCCGATCCGCTACAAGGGCGATGGCTCGGCGCCGAGTCCGTTCGATTATTTCCTGGCGTCGTCGGCGCTGTGTGCGGGGTATTTCGTCCGGGTCTACTGCAAGGCCCGGGGGATTTCGACGGACAACATCCGGCTGGTACAGAACAATATCGTCGATCCGGAGAACCGCTACAAGCAGGTCTTCAAGATCCAGATCGAATTGCCGGAGGATCTTTCGGCCAAGGACCGCGAAGGCATTCTGCGCTCCATCGACCGCTGCACGGTGAAGAAGGCGATCCAGGTCGGCCCGGATTTCGTGATCGAGCCGGTCGAGAACCTGGCCGAGGACGCCCAGGCGCTGCTGATGAGCGCGCCGACTGGGGAGGCGAGCACTTTCATCGAGGGCAAGGATCTCCCGCTGGAGCAGACCATCGCCAACATGACACGCACCCTGGCAGATCTGGGGATGAAGATCGAGGTCGCGTCCTGGCGCAATATCGTTCCCCACGTGTGGTCCCTGCATCTCCGCGATGCGGCGTCGCCGGGGTGCTTCACGAATGGAAAAGGTGCGACCCAAGAGGCCGCCTTGTGTTCGGCACTGGGCGAGTTCATCGAACGCCTGGGCTGCAACTTCTTCTACAACGACCAGTTCTTCGGGCCGGAGATCGCCGACAGCGAGTTCGTCCACTACCCGAACGAGAAATGGTTCCAGCCGGGTCCCGAGGATGCATTGCCCGATGGCCTGCTCGATGCGCATTGCCAGGCGATCTATGACCCTGACGGTGAGCTCAGGGGCAGCCACCTGATCGACACCAATTCCGGACGTGCCGACCGCGGCATCGTGTCGCTGCCGTTCGTTCGGCAGTCCGACCAGGAGGTGGTGTATTTCCCCTCGAACCTGCTCGAGAACCTGTTTTTGAGCAACGGGATGAGCGCCGGCAATACGCTGGCGGAAGCCCAGGTGCAGTGCCTGTCCGAGATCTTCGAGCGGGCCGTCAAGAAGCAGATCATCGAGCAGGAAATCGCGCTGCCGGACGTGCCGCAACACGTGCTGGAGAAGTTCCCCCACATCGTCGAGGGCATCGAGGCGCTGGAGCGGCAGGGCTTCCCGGTCCTGGTCAAGGACGCCTCGCTGGGCGGTCGGTTCCCGGTGATGTGCGTGACGCTGATGAACCCGAAGACCGGCGGGGTGTTCGCCTCCTTCGGCGCGCACCCCAGTTTCCACGTTGCGCTGGAACGGAGCCTGACCGAGCTGCTGCAGGGGCGCAGCTTCGAGAACCTGAACGACGTGCCGCCGCCGACCTTCAACAGCCAGGCTGTCACCGAGCCCAACAACTTCGTCGAGCACTTCATCGACTCCACCGGCGTGGTGTCGTGGCGATTCTTCAGCGCGAAGGCCCATCACGAATTCGTCAAATGGGACTTCTCCGGCACCAACGAGGAAGAAGCCGACCGCCTGTTCGGCATCCTCCACGGAATGGGCAAGGAGGTCTACGTCGCGGTCCACGAAGACCTCGGCGCGCCCGTCTGCCGCATCCTGGTGCCGGGCTATTCCGAGGTCTACCCGGTCGAAGACCTGGTCTGGGACAACACCAACGTGGCCCTGGACTATCGGGAAGACATCCTCAACCTCCATTCGCTGAGCGACGACGCCTTGGCCGGCCTGCTCGAGCGGCTAGAAGACAGCCAGCTCGACAACTACCTGGTGATCCGCACGCTGATCGGCATCGAGTTCGACGAGAACACGGTCTGGGGCCAGCTGACGATTCTCGAACTGAAACTGATGATCTGCCTTGCGCTGCAGCGGCGCGAAGACGCGCGGGACTTCGTCGAGATGTTCCTGCAGTACAACGACAATACCGTTGAACGCAACCTGTTCTACCGCGCGGTGAGCGCCGTGCTGGAGATCGTCCTGGACGACGAGCTCGAGCTGGACGATTACCTGGCCAATCTGAAACGCATGTACGGTGAGCAGACGATGGACGACGTGGTTGGACTGGTCGACGGCTCGAAGCGCTTCCACGGTCTGACGCCCACGAGCATGAAGCTGGAGGGACTGGAGACGCATCAGCGCCTGATCGAAAGCTACCGGAAACTGCACGCAGCGCGGGCGGCAAGAGCCGCGGCATGAAACCAGGGCGTCACGCGCACACCTGCTCTCAAGCGTTTCTGAAGAGCAGGGGACCAGGTTTTGTGTCCTGCGTTTCCTCGGTGCTGCGGGTCCGCCGGCGTCGACGAATGCCGAAGCGCGACGCCGGGAGTGCATGAATCAGGGCCGGACCGCCGAAATTCCTGAACGGGCAATTCCGGCAACATGTCCAGCCAGATTGCGCGCTTTCACTCCATGCGATTTATCCTCGGACTTGCCTCGACGTCACTGAATCGACATTGAACAGGAGTCCGGTCCAACGTCATGCGGGAGAAGGTCAGGAACCGAGTCCTCTACCAGTCCAGGCGCTTCGCGGTCTACCTCGTGCGCTATTCGGCCGGCCACGCGATCATGCCGCACGTGGACATGGTTGCCGAGGGCCGGCTCTACAAACTCAACTGCGTCCTGGTC
>DATFJJ010000023.1:0-7334 GCA_035269245.1 Wenzhouxiangellaceae bacterium
CGGGCGAAGCGAACTACGTTAGCTTCGTAGCAAAGATCGAAAGTGCTGATCTCCGGAGTCGGGTTCGGCGGCAGCGGCGAAGGCCGCGGCGGCTGGGTACCCGGAGCTTCTTCGGTCCGCTCGAGTTCTTCACGATCCCAAAGACGGAAGGTCACCGGCTCGCACGACGTTCCGGGGCGATCCGCATCAGAGTTGAAGACAACGCTGAACGGCGGAATCGCATCAACGACACCAACCAACGGGTCAACGCTGAAACGCTTGGTCGGGAAGGTCAGCACCCATTCGGTCAGACCGCCGATCGCCGGGTTGATCGCGTATTCGTTGGCAATCTTGTTGTTCATCAGAACGGCGTTGAATGCCTCGCGGCTGTCCCCCCAGGTCTGCGTGTCGACACTCTGCGAGTTCGACTGGAACACGGCACTGGTCAGAACACTGCCGTCGATGACACGCGGCGTCACGAAGCCCGAATTCGTATGACTGATCGATGTCGTCCAGTTATCGATTGCTGTGGCGTTGTAAGACAGCATCGTGCCTTCGGGGATATTGATGATCGAGGCGCTGCCGAACAGACCACCGCTCGGGGTGTCCTGATCAACCAGCGGATCCACGACCCAGTAAGACGTGACCGGATCTGCAGGGGTAACGCCGTCTTGCAGCGTGGTCCATGCATCTACCAACTGCTGGCAATCCGCGGGAACACCGGCGACGTGGGTTGCGGCTGTAGCCGAACCTTCTGTCTCGTCGGTCAGCACGCCCATTTCCAGAATTTCGAAATAGCCGGACTTCACACGCTCGATGCCGGTACCGGCACCGTCGACGTTTTCCGGGGTCAAACCTTCGAAATCGATGAATTCGAAATCACGAAGTTCGACTTCACCCACGCCACCGCCGTCACCGACGAAGTAGGGCACGGTACAGGTCTTGTCGGTCGTCACCAGCTTGGCGCCGTCACCTTCAGCCTGGAGGAAAGCCGTCCAGACGTCGAATTCGGACATGTAGATGTTGAAGTCGAGGACTTCTCGCGAGTTCCGGCCTTCAAGGAAGCGGATCTTCACGGATTTCGCTGCCGATGTCGTGTTGACAACGGAGATCAAGGTGTCGTTACCACCACGGGTTGTGTAGTACGGGTACAGGAGAACCTGACCGAGGCCGTCGGGGTTTACGTTGACAGCGTTCGCAACGCTCATCATCCCCGCCATGCCTGTCAGACCAGCCATCACCGCTGTCGTCAAGGTCGTTCTTTTCATTACAACACTCCTAAAATTGTTTTCACATACAGGGCAACTCAAGTACTGAGCATCCGAAACGGGTGTTTCGAACGCCCGCCAGCTGATTCTACACCAGCGGGCAAAGCCTTGTAAAGCCGGCGTCTCGAAAAAATGCCGGGTCCGGATTGGCAGCCGAAGCTACCGGGGATCCGTGTACCACCATTCATTCTCGATCAGAATCCAGGTTTCTTCAATCGGCCGACTTCCCTCAAGGCCAGACAGTACCCCTGGTGCACCATCTGCCCTGTAGCCTATCATAATCTCCACAGTGCATCTGTCCTCGGCGCATTCGGCGCCAAGCACATCCGCCGCTGTCCAGGTGATCTGGCGGCGGGAGAAACGGACCGCATGGTCCGTTACAGAAACTTTTTCACGGTAGCCAGGCGTCTGGTATTCGTAAGAGGATTCCGGATCACGGTCAATCACCGCATCCCACCGCGCCTGGGCGCGCTCGGTCACGATCTCCTCCGGCGAACGGGGCGGCTCGCTGCATGCGGCGAGCAGAAAAACCAAGCCGGTAATGCAACATAAGCGTCTGATATTCATGCTTTAATCAATCCTTGTGGCTTTGGGTTCGGTGAAATTCATGGGTCGTCGCGCGTTTCGGGATCATCGGTGTCCCTTCGCAACGGATCCAGTCCACGGAACTTGCGGCTGAACTCCCTCGAAACCCGCTCGAGCTTTGCCGTGCTTTCGACCACGGTCGGAGTGATCAGCACCAGAGTTTCGCTGCGGCTGAGGCTGTCGTTGCTGCTGCGGAACAGTGCGCCGAGGCCGGGAATGCGCTGCAGGAAAGGCACGCCGCTTCGGCCTTTGTTGGTGGTTTCTTCAATCAACCCGCCGAGCACGATGGTCTGGCCCGACTGGACCGCCACCTCGGTCTCTATCGTCCGCGTGTTGATCGCGGGATTGCTCTCGGGCGTGGCCCGCTCGCCGGGAGAAGAAACTTCCTGGCTGACCGTCATGTAGACCAGGCCGCCCGGATTGACACGCGGCGTCACTGACAGTATGACCCCGGTATTGAGGAACTGGGTGGAACCGAACACCCGGTCGGTGTTGCCGGTGAAGCTGGTGGACTGGATCGGGACCTGGGTCCCGACGTTGATCCGGGCGTCCGAATTGTTGCGAACCATCAGCGAGGGCGCCGAAATGGTCCTGACGTCGGAGACCGATTCCAGCGCATTGATCGTCGCGCTGACGAAGTCGCTCCCAACCGAATCGGCGATCGCACCGAGGAAACCGGTGCCGGCGCCGAACCTGAAGTTGTTGGCCTCCGGGGAGCCGACGAAGCCGCTGTCGGCGGGCAGACCGGGGAAGCCTTCCTCGTCAGGCAGCGAATTGGCCAGGAACCAGGACACGCCGTACTGCAGTTCGTCGGTCAGCGCGACAATAAGCACCTGAGCCTCGATGAGCACCTGCAGCGGCTCCTCGTCGAGACGCTCGATAGCATTGAGGATGGCGTCGTAGTCGCTCGGGGATGCCTGGATGAGAAGCGAATTGGTTTCCAGCACCGCCGTGATCCGCACGTCGCCGTCTTCACCCAGCGTCACGGTGCCGCCCCCGCCGCCGCCGGAACCTGAAGACGCGCGGTCGCGCGCCTGCGGACTGGTCTGGTTCTGGAATTCGCTGACCGAGCTGGCCTGTGCGGTCTCCAGCCCCGGCGCCAGCGAGCCGCGATCCTGGCGCGCCGTCGAACGACCGCCACCGCCCTCGCCGCCGAACACGTTGGCCAGGTAACCCGCCAGCACCTCGGCGTCG
Organism: Wenzhouxiangellaceae bacterium; assembly: GCA_035269245.1. Classification (GTDB taxonomy): domain Bacteria; phylum Pseudomonadota; class Gammaproteobacteria; order Xanthomonadales; family Wenzhouxiangellaceae. The sequence goes on from DATFJJ010000023.1 coordinate 3,027, forward strand.
AGGTTCTTGACCCGGTAGACGTAGAGCCGGCTTCCCGCCTCGGGGCTGGAGCGATCGAGACGCTCGATCCAGCTCTCGACCTCGTTCAGGTAGTGCTCGTTGGGCGTGATCACCATGATCGAGTTCAGCCGCTCCAGCGGCATGATGCGGAACATCCCGGCCAGCGGGCTGTCTTCGCCGCCCAGCAGTTCCTCCAGCTCGGTGATCAGGTCGGCCACCTCGACCCGCTGGATCTGGAACATGCCCACCGACATGCCCTTGAGCCAGTCGACGTCGAAGGTATCGACGATCTGCATGTAATTGCGAAGTTCGGCCCGAGTGCCGGCCAGCACCAGCATGCTGCGCGCGTTGTCCGCGTTGAGCACGGCGTCTTCGCGGGCGTAGGGCTCCAGCAGCAGCTGCATCTGCTCGGCGGAGATGTACTCCAGCGGCACCGCCACCACCTGGTAGCCACGCTGCAGCTCACCGTCGGAAGGCCGCAGGGTCAGATTGCCGCGAACCGCGTCGGACACCGGAAGCACGTGAAACCGATCGTCGCGCCAGACCAGCGTGGCGCCGTTCCAGCGCAGCAACATCTCGAGGATGGGCAGCACCTGGTCACTGGCCACCGGCCTTGCGGTCGAGAACGTGACTTCGCCTGAAATGCCGGGGGCGATGACGTAGTTCTCCTGGAGAATATCTCCGAGGATCGCATGGATGATCTCCTGAATGCCCTGGCCTTCGAAGTTCAGCGTGATTTCGCCTTCGCCGTCGACCGGGCGCGGTTCGCGCGCCGCCGCCTCGCGGTTGATGAACACGCCGCTGCCTGGAAACTTCTCGTTACCGGTGAAGGCCGAGTCCGTTTCTCCATCCCGGGCGCCTGGCAGATCGATCGGCCCGTCGGAACTTTCATCCTCTATCGCCGCCGGACCGGAAGGTCGTCCCGGGTTGGTCGGATCGTCTGGATCCGGGGTCGTCGCACATGCCCCCAGCAACGCTGCAAGCAGGATTGCCGACGCCAGCCGGGCCGCTGTTGATTGTTGATGATCACATGACATTCGAGAGAATTTCCGTTGATTCGTTATGAGTTGTTGTCGGTTGCAGTCAGCAATGCATTCGGTCGTCCGTTCAGCCGCCGTCATCCTGCTCGCGCGAGCGCCGCTCGGCCTCGGCCCTCAACTGCGCCCGCCTTTCCGCGACCCGCCGGCGAATTTCCTCTGCGCGCGCCCGCGCCTGGGCTTCGGCATCTTCACCGCCGGCCTGCTCGGCCGGCGCTTCCTGTTGCTGCTCCTGCTCGCCGGCCTGAGCGGTCTGGCGCCTGGGCTGGGCCCCGGTCTTGAGCGCAGCGGTTTCGACTTCCAGTTCCAGCGCCTCGGTACGTCCACCGTCGGTCTCGAACTCAACGCCGCGCGGTCGAATTTTCAAAATTCTCCACGCCGATTTATCGCCGGCCATAGCCATGCCTTCGCGCAACACCAGCGTTTCCTTGCTGGAATTGTCCGTGATCATCGCCAGCTTCGTTTCCGGCGTGATGATGATGCCTGCGACCGTCGCCTCCAGCTCCGGAATCTCCACTGGAGCAACCGGCTCGGGCACCTCCTCTTCGTCGCCGTCGCCTCCGCCAGCCAGCTCGATGACCGGTAGCTGACGGTCGGCGAAAAACAGCGGGCGCTCGGTGATGACCGCGTACTCGTCCAGCTCGGCCAACTCGGGGTTCTGCGAAACCGGACGATCGACCATGTGATCGGGCGCACGCGCCGGCCCGATGCTCTCGACATCGGCGCCGCCGAACAGCAGAAAGGCCACCAGGCCCAGCAGCACCAGAAACCCGATGCCGGCCATCAGCATCACGCTCAAAAGGTTGTTCCGGGTGTCGAGATTCATGGCTCCTCCCCGGCGCCCGGCTGGTTGATGTAGCCGTACATCTCGAAGCGAATGTCGAGCTGGCCGTAGGGCGTGGTGCCGCGCCGGTTTCGCTGATCGGGCGTGAGCCGTTGATTGATCATGATGTTGTCGATGAACACCAGCGGCACACCGCTTTCCATTTCGTAGAGCACACGCATGAAATCATCCAGGGGACACTGCATGCGCACGTTGACGCGCACCGAGCGGAAGCGCTCGGGATCGGTGTAGCGGCGCGGCGAAGTGTTGGTAATGTTGCAGAGTTCGGCGTCCGCAGCGCTCCGATCGACCCAGTCGCGAAGCATGCGGATCAGCTCGGCGGTCGCAATGTTGGCGTCGCTGCCGTCGAGGAAAAGCGCGCTGTCCATCTGCGAGGCACGCAGTTCGTTGAGCCGCGCGCGCATGGGCTCGGCCATTTCCACCGTGCCCTTGTAGCGCGCAATCTGTCGCTCCAGGTCGCCGATCTCGCCGCTCAGGGAGACGTGGCGCATCACGAACCAGTGAAAGCCCACGAAATAAACCAGCATCACGGCGACGGCCAGAAGCCCGATGGCCAGCGGTCGGGACTGTTGCGGATCCGGCATCAGCTTCATGAGCCGGCCTCCCCGGATCCATCCTCGCCCGGACCGGGCTCGGTGACCACCCTGACCTGCGACCGGAAACGCTCCTGACCGCTTCTCGGATCGATGCTGATCGCGCCGGTTATTTCCGGCGAGTCGAAGAGTTCGGATTCGTTCAGCAGTCCGATGACGCGCTGCGAACCGTCGGCCTGACCCTGGATGCGCAGGTCGGAGCCCTGCAGCTGAAACTGCTGCAGCCATATATCGTCGGGCAGAAGTCGCGTGAGTTCTTCCATCAGTTCGATCACAGCAGGCTGCGAGGCGCGCTTTTCGGCCAGGAAATTGGCTGCCAGAAGGGTCTCCTCGAACGCCTGCTGCAGCTGCATCACGCGACGGGCCTCAACGCGCAACTCGTCGGCCTCGGCCCGCAAGCCCGACAAGGTGCGCTCGCGCAGAATCACGGTTTGCGCCATGACCAGCGCCAGCACCACCACAAGGCCCGCGCCCAACAGCATGTTGAAGCGTGCACGGGCATGCACGTAGCGCGGCCGGCGCGACTCCGGCAGCAGGTTGAACCCTTCGGGCCGGGGCGGATCCTCGACGGCCAGCGTATCCACCGCGTGGATCGCCGCACCGAATGCCCGAGCCCTGTTCAGAAGAGGTTCCAGGTCCTCGTTCGGCACGATCCTGAGCGTGACCGCTATCCTGCCGCGGTCCTGGTCACGGTGTTCAATGCGATGATCGAGCACTACCTGGTCAGCCCTAAACGGCGAGAGCTGATCGAGCTGGTAGCGCAACGCCTGGTCGAGATTGCCCTCCACCGCGGCCGGCATTTCGACCGGCAGCGCAAGTGCCTGGTCTTCATGCAGACAAAGCCGCACTTCCGGCTGGCCGTCGCGGAACTCGGCCAGAATGTCGCGCCAACGCCCGCGCAGCAACTGAGGGTCCTCTCCGGCGCCGAATACATCCAGCACCTTCGGTTGGCCGTCGGCGCGCCAGATCCGGTAGTCGCCGCCGCCCGATTCGGCCGGCACGATCCAGAGCTGGGGTTTTGGCGGCATCAGCCGGGCCGACAGGGACTCGGGCACCAGCGTGCTGAGCTCGCGCCTCCACCAGGACAGGAACGCGGGAATCGGCGTGGCCCGGTATCTCTGGCGAACCCGTTCGCGAATGTTATCGGCAAGCTGCGGCATCAATTCGATTCGGTTTGGTTTTCTTTCCAGCGTACGATACGAAACGGTCGGCCCCGACTGTCGGTGCCAAGCCGGATGGTGGCTTCGATTTCGGTCCAGGTCCCGCTTTCCAGGGTCGCCCGACTCACGATGGTATGCGTTAATCCGCTCCCGCGCTGGTTCACAAGCGAACCGTCGGGCAGCGACAGCTGCATCTGATCCCCGGGATGATACTGCGAGCGCTCATCGATAAACAACTGCGCGGCCTGTTCATCCATGTCGGGAATGGTCCTGAGTACGCTGGGTGGCGCGAATGCAGGATTGAAATCCGCGCGTCCTGAATGGACAGTTAAACTGGCCTCGATGGCGCGAAAAAGTTCCCAACTCATGCCGATGACCTGCTGAATTTCCTCTATCGTTCCGAAAGGTTCGTTGGCCGGGCCGAACGGCAGGCCTTCGTTGGCGTATTCGCCGTCCTCCGCGCCCATGACCCGCGTTTCGTCGTCGCCGTCGACCCAGTCCTGAATCGCCGCGGTCATCAACTCTGCGTCCTGCTCGCTCAAGCCCACCGAATTGAACAGTCGGATCAGCAGGTCGGGGTTGCCCTGGGCGGCGGCATTGACGTCGATCAGTCCTGTTTCATCGGTAATGCGTACTTCGATCCGGGCATTGCCAAAGCCGAATTCGTACGGGCG
>DATFJJ010000024.1:0-6743 GCA_035269245.1 Wenzhouxiangellaceae bacterium
CTTCCTTTTTTGCCATGCCCGGCATGGCGCTGCTGCACCTGGCTCTGGCCAGCGCCACGCTCAGCGCCGACGATGCGGCGTCTTCGACGCGGCCGGTGACCGTGATCGCGGTACGCCACGCCGAGAAGATCGACGACTCGCGTGACCCGGCCCTGAGCGAGGCCGGTAGCGAGCGGGCCGAGGCGCTTGCCGAGGTGCTGGAACACGCCGGACTTGGTGCTGTATATGCCAGCCAGTATCAGCGCACCCGGCTGACCGCAATGCCGGCAGCCCGGGCTGCGGGGCTCGCGGTTCGGATCGAACCGATCGAGGGCGATGTAGCTGCCTGGGCACAGGGTTTCGCGGCCGAACTGGCGCGCGACCATGCCGGCGAAACCGTGCTTGTCGCAGGTCACAGCAACACCGTCCCGCCGCTGGTGGCAGTCTTGTGCGGCTGCCAGGTCGAGCAGCTTGCCGATTCCGACTACGACCGGATCTACCTGGTCAACGGCGCCGGCAGCGAGAACCCGGATCTGGTCGTTGCGCGTTACGGCGCGGTCAGCGGGAATTCCGACTGATACGCACCTCTTTTTTCGAGTGCAATATTCATGGCTTCCACACCCATCCCCCAGAAGCGCCTTTCATTCCTCGACCGCTTTCTGACGCTGTGGATCTTCGCCGCGATGGTACTGGGCGTTGCGCTGGGCTCGATTTTCCCGAAATTCCCCGACTGGCTGGATTCGCTGTCGGTGGGCACGACCAACGTGCCGATCGCGATCGGGCTGATCCTGATGATGTATCCGCCGCTGGCAAGGGTTCGCTACGAGAAACTGCCGCTGGTGTTCAAGGATGTTCGCGTGCTGGGCCTGTCGCTGGTGCAGAACTGGCTGATAGGTCCAATGCTGATGTTCGGGCTGGCGGTGATCTTCCTGCGCGATTATCCCGAGTACATGACAGGCCTGATCCTGATCGGGCTGGCGCGCTGCATCGCGATGGTGCTGGTCTGGAACCAGCTGGCCGGCGGCAGCAATCAGTATGTCGCCGCGTTGGTCGCGTTCAATTCGGTGTTCCAGATCATCTTCTTCAGCGTCTATGCCTGGTTCTTCCTGACCATTTTGCCGCCGCTGTTCGGGCTGGAGAGCAGCGTCATCGACGTCGGCTTTGCGACCATCGCAAAGGCGGTGCTGATCTATCTCGGAATACCATTTGCCGCCGGCTTCCTGACCCGATATTTCCTGCGCCGGCAACGCGGCGACGCGTGGTATGAAAATCGCTTCCTGCCGAAGATCTCGCCGATCACGCTGTTCGCGCTGCTGTTCACCATCGTGGCGATGTTCTCGCTCAAGGGCGCGACCGTGCTCGAACTGCCGCTGGACGCTGTTCGCATCGCCATCCCGCTGGCGCTGTACTTCCTGATCATGTTCCTGGTCAGCTTCTGGATGGGCAAGCTGATCGGCGCCGACTATCCGCGCACCACGGCGATCGCGTTTACCGCGGCCAGCAACAACTTCGAGCTGGCCATTGCCGTGGCCATCGCCGCGTTCGGGCTGGCCTCGCCGGTGGCCTTCGCGACGGTCATCGGGCCGCTGGTCGAGGTGCCGGTACTGATCTCGCTGGTCACCGTCTCGCTGTGGTTGAAGCGGCGCTGGTTCACCGGCCGGCTAGAGGACAAGGCTGCATGAGCCGGCCGCGCCGCGCCCTCGATCGCTTGAACCCGGCCGATCACCGTTTCAGTGAAGGCTTCGCTTGTACCGACCCCCGATGAAGCTGTCGAAGAACTGCCCCAGGGCCGGGTGCTGGATCTGCTGGCCCGAGGGCTCGTTTTCGAGATGCTGTTCGGCGACGTAGGTCGCGTGCTCGCCCTCGTGGACCAGTACGTGATACCAGGGGCGATCCTTCGGCGGCCGGCTGGTGGCGACCTGCTCGTACCAATCCTCGGTACCGGAAAATTCCGGATCGACGTCGACGATGACGCCGCGGTAGTCGTATTTCCGGTGATGGATGACCTGTCCGGGGCTGAATTTCGGCTTGTTCATGACATTACCTTGGTGCAATCTGCCGTCTATTGTGTGTCAGGCAGGGTGAAGGCGTCACGACTGCGAGACAACAATACAGAGTTGACGGCCAGGTGTCATCGAATCAATTGGCGGTACAACAGCGGCAGAGCGTTGGCCAGGCCGGAGGGGTGGGTGACGATGGCATAACCCGAGCGGCCGAAGATGGCCGGGAAATACTGGCGGGCCTCTGCGTCGATGGTCACGCCGAATACCGTCAGCCCCTCGCGCCGCGCTTCGCGCACCGCCATGCGCGTGTCTTCGACGGCGAAACGGCCCTCGTAGTGATCGGTGTCGTTGGGCTTGCCGTCGGTCAGCACCAATAGCAGCCGGTGCCGGTTCGGGCGCTGTACAAGCTCGGCGGCCACATGCCGAATTGCAGCGCCCATGCGGGTATACAGACCGGGCTCCAGCGCGGCGATCCGGCGCTCCGTGGTGGCGGTGACCGATTCCTCGAAGTCCTTGATCCGGCGGATGTCCACGCGATGCCGGCGGCGCGAGGTGAACGTGTAGATGGCCTGGTCATCGCCGCAGGCCTGGATACCGTGCGCCAGCGCCAGCAGCGCCTCTTTTTCGACGTCCAGCACGCGACGGTCTTCCACCCATGAATCGGTCGACAACGACACGTCCACCAGCGTGGCAACGGCCAGGTCGCGCGCCTGGTCGCGCCAGCGCATGTAGACGTTTTCCGATGGGTGGCCGCCGGCGGCCCGCTCGGCGATCGACTGGACGAGTGCATCGAGATCGATTTCGTCGCCGTCGACGTGGCGATGCTGCAGTTCGCGCCTGGGTCTGAGCGCTTCGAACTGCCGTCGGACCCGCGCGATGCGCCGCCGCGTTTCGGCATCCGGCTGCGCACCGGGTTCGCCGTTGGGCGCGATTTCGGGTGCGGTTTCGGCGTATACGGCACAGTAATCTTCGAGGTAACGGTTCTTGCGGTAGTGCCACTCCGGATAAGTCGTCGGGGCAACGCTTGCGTCAGCGGATGCATCAACAGGCGACTCGTCGATCTCGGTGCCGGCAAGCTCCAGTTCCATCTTCAACTTTGAGGCGGCCTTGCGCTCGTGTTTGGTCAGGGTGATCCGGTCGAGCTGGTCGGCGGCCTGGCGCGCATCGTCTTCCTCATCGTCGTCGATCGGGCGGTTCACGTTGACCATTTCCGACCACGACAGCATCTTCTCGAACGGATTGAGCATCAGCGGATCGTCGCGTTCGGTCTGGTCCAGGTAGCGCCGCTCCGCCCTGCGCCTGACGCCGTCGGACGCTCCCGGCGTTTCCTCCTCGAGTTCGGGATCTGACTCGGCCGGGGCCGGAGAAGTCGAATCGTCGATCCATGCATGACCCCACAGCGGGACGGGCAACGGCGGGCGGTATCGGCCGGGTGCTTTCAAGCGGGCAAGTTCTTCACCCTCGGCGATCCGGCGCAGCAGGGCGCCCGGCGATGCCAGCGCGCCGGGCTGGCCCAGCAAGTGCCGAATCAGCGCCTCGACATCGGTCTCTGCCGGCGGCAGGGGGCGCTCGGGACGAATCTCGAGCAGAGCCGCGCTCAATCGTTGATAGCGTTGGGCAAGACCGGGAAAGCGCTTGCTCAGGACCTCGCCGACCCGCGCCGCTTCGGTGATTTCGAGCAGGTCGCGCTGCAGCGGATCGACCGGCACGGGAAGCTGCCGCGCCTCCGCCAGAAACGCGGTCAACCAGAAGTAGAGGTCGCGGTTCAGCGCCGAGTCCGGAAACAGCGCCAATCGCGCCGGCAGCACCACGCTCTCGGCGTCGCGCCGGGCACGCTCCATCGGCTCGCCCTCCAGCCCGAGGCGCTGGCGCAGCGTCAGCCGGTGCCCGGAATTCTGCGCGGTAGCCGTGACCAGCGCCAGCGAACGGCCGCCGCCCATGGCTCGAAAGTAGACCGCGAGCGTATCCCGCACGTGCTCGAATTTCACTTCGTAATCGGAGTGCTCGGGATAGCTGGGAGCCGAGGCGGCCCAACCGTGCCACCAGCGGCCGACGTGCTCCTCGAATTCGTACCAGGCAGTCAACCGAACGCGTGCCCGACCAGCTCCTCGAGCGCGGCGATCACGTCCGGCTCGTCGCTGAGCGGGTCAATCAGGGTATGCCGGGCGGCACGTTCCATGGGCATGCCGGCCTGGACCAGGGTGGCGCAGTAAACCAGCAGGCGCGTCGATACACCTTCTTCGAGGTCCTGGCCCTTGAGTGCGCGAATCCTGTGGGCCAGGTTCACCAGTCCGGCGCACAGGTCTTTCGACAATCCGCTTTCGGCCGAAACAATTTCGGCTTCCAGCTCGGCCGGCGGGAAATCGAACGTCAACGCAGCAAAACGCTGGCGAGTACTGGGCTTCAGCGACTTGAGGATGTGCTGGTAGCCCGGGTTGTAGGAAACGACCAGCATGAACTCCGGCGGTGCTTCCAGCATTTCGCCGGTGCGCTCAAGCGGGAGCACGCGCCGGTCATCGGTCAGCGGATGCATGACAACGGTGACGTCCTTGCGCGCCTCGACCACCTCGTCCAGGTAGCAGATGCCACCCTCGCGCACCGCCCGGGTCAGGGGACCGTCGGACCAGCGCGTCTCGCCGTCGATCAGCAGGTGGCGGCCGGTCAGGTCGGCCGCGGTCAGGTCGTCGTGACAGGAAACCGTAAACAGCGGCCGCCCGAGCCGGGCGGCCATGTGTGCGACGAAGCGGGTCTTGCCGCAACCGGTCGGACCCTTGAGCAACAAGGGCAGGCGTTGCTCGAAAGCCTTCTCGAACAGCGTGCATTCGTAGCCGGTTTCGCGGTAGAAAGGGATTCCGGCCTCGTCTGTCGATTGCGCAACCTGCGTGTTCATTTGTTCTTCTTGTCACGGCCGCCGGCGGCCACGTGCGGCGCACCTGCCGGGACTTCTTCCCTTGCCGGCCCAAGCGTTGCATAGATGTACATCAGCACCGCAATGGTCACGACCACGCCGGCGCCCAGGCGCATGGCGAAAAACAGGCCCAGGTCGTCCTGGACGTCCATGTAACGCTCACCGACCACGCGCTGCATATGGGTTTGTATGACACCGGCGAAGGTCAGGGTGAACGTCATGAAAGCCATACCGCCAGTCATGAGCCAGAAGCTCCACATGTTGAGAATCTGGTTGTACGGGTGCTTGCCGCGCAACTGCGGCATGGCGTAGGTAAAGATCGCCAGGTTGAGCATCACGTAGGCGCCGAAAAACGCTAGATGGCCGTGGGCTGCCGTGATCTGGGTGCCGTGGCTGTAGTAATTGACGAACGACAGGGTATGCATGAAGCCCCACACGCCGGCGCCGAAGAATGCCATCACCGTGCAGCCCAGCGTCCACAGAATGGCCGACTTGTTGGGATGGTTGCGGCTGCCGCGCCAGAACATGTAGAAGGCGAACAGCACCATCGTGAACAGCGGCAGCACCTCGAGTGCCGAGAATATGCTTCCGATCGGCTGCCAGTAGCCGGGCAGGCCTATCCAGTAATAATGATGACCGGTACCCAACAGGCCGGAAAACAGCACCAGGCCGACGATGACGTACAGCCATTTCTCGATGATTTCGCGGTCGACGCCGGTCATCTTGATCAGCAGGTAGGCCAGCAGCGAGGCCATGATCAGGCCCCACACGCCCTCGACCCAAAGGTGCACCACATACCACCAGTACATCTTGTCCAGCGACAGGTTGGCCGGGTTGTAGAACGCGAACAGCCAGAAGATGGCCGCGAGCCAAAGGCCCATCATCAATACCACCGAGATCGCGGTCCTGCGACCATTGATAAGCGTCATGGTGCCGTTGAAAAGGAACATCAGGAACGATATGGTCAGCAACACCTTGACCCAGAACGGCTGCTCCAGAAATTCGCGCCCTTCGTGAATCCCGAACTGGTAGCCGACCAGCGCCGCCGCGCCGGCAAAAACGAAGATACCGAGCTGGATATAGGCCAGCTTCGGGCTGTAGATCTCGGTTTCGGCCTCTTCGGGAAGCAGGTAATACGTCGCGCCGAAAAATCCGATCAGCAGCCATACGATCAGCAGATTGGTGTGGCTCATGCGCACGATATGGAACGGCATGACTTCGGTCAACAGGTTGGGCCAGAAGTAAATGGCCCCGGCAACCACGCCGAAGATAACCTGCGCGGCAAAAAGCGCCAACGCGGCGACGAAGAACGGATAAGCGACTTTCTGGGTTTCGTATTTCATTGGAGTATTTCCTGATTCTGGATTCTGGTGGCGTGGCTGGCTTCAGCCCGAGATATTCGGTGGCCAATCCTGCGTATCGATGCGACTGGTCCATTCCAGAAAATCGATCAGGGCATCCAGTTCTTCTTCGGTGAAATCGTATTTCGGCATCTGGCGCCTGCCTTCGGCGCCGGTCGGCTGGATGCGAATCCACGCCTTGAGCGCATTGCGCGCACCGGCCGGACTTCCCTCGCCGCCGTAGCGCTTCCAGACGTTGCCGAGCTCGGGCGCAAAGTAAGCCCCTTCGCCGAGCAGGCTGTGACAGTTGATGCAGGAGTTCTCTTCCCAGATATGCTTGCCGCGCTTGACCGAATCGGTCAGCCCGGCATGATCCGTCGATTCGGTCACGACGTAATAATGACTGTGCGCGGTCAAGCCGATGAAGGCCAGGAAAAAAAACAGCGATCCGCCGAAAAAGATATTCCTAGCGGCATTGCGAGTGAGACCTTCTACCATTGCGAACTCCCGGTC
>DATFJJ010000025.1:0-2951 GCA_035269245.1 Wenzhouxiangellaceae bacterium
CCGCCGCCGTCAGCTGCGAGGCGCGCTCGCGCGCAATCGCAGTCGGACGAGCAGCATGCGCAACGGCTGGGCGAGGTCGCATCCGAACAAGCCCTCAACGTCTCCGAACCGGCGCAGTCGCTGTCTGATGAGACCGAGGAAACCGCCCACGACCCCGCCCCGATCCTGGCGCGGATCGAAGTACTGATCGCCAACGAGGAAATCCAGCGCGCCCGTGACCTGCTAGAGGCGTTCCGCCACCGATATCCCGACCATGTCGTCCCGGAGAAGATCCGGGAAGCCGTCGCGGCGCCTGAGTGACGAGGCCCGCCTGGTCCAACATCGTCGGTACGTCGATTCCACAACTGTGGATTCGCTGGCGCTTATCCACCTTGCAGCGGCTCTGGGCCGGAAACATTCGCCGACCATTGCAGTTGCACCTAAGCCGGTTTCGATTTTCCTTGAACCTTTAACCTCGATCCTTGGACCGGTCTCTAAAGACACGGTCCCAAGGTTCGCCGGAGGATCGGAAAACCGAATCCCGGGTCTCGCGCCTACTTGAAGTGCGACTTGAAGTAGTTGAAGGAATTGCCCAGCGCCTTCCAGGCATGCTCGGCCTCATCCTTGAACTGCTCCCACTTCTCTTCGCTTGCGGCCTGAGCTTCGTCGAGCTGGCGTTTGGCTTCGCGGCGCTTTTCGCGAAGATCGTGCAGGCGATTTTCGTATTCCTTTTTCGCCTCGCCTTCCAGCTTTTCGCCCCGCTCCTTCAAATCCTCGATCTGCTTATCGAGATCGTCGAGACCATTCTTCATTTTTTCGATGAATTCATTACGCGATTGACTGGCCATTCGAAACTCCTTGCTGTGGCATTGACATCAGGCGCGGCATGTTGAATGCCTGCCGTTCCCTCAATTATTAACTTCGTGCACCGGTCGTGATTTTCAAGGCGTACAGGAAAGTAAAACCGACACGATACAGCGAGCCCGCCTCCCCGAATATCGTCGATAAACCGAATGGATTTTGTGTAGTCTGACAGCCAGGGGCCTTTATTTATTCCGGCGTGACGAAATCAACAGAACGAGGTATCCGCAATGGCCGAAATCAAGTTCTACACCCATCCCCGGTCACGTGGCCGGATGATCCGCTGGATGCTCGAGGAAGTCGGCGCCGACTACGACCCCGTTTACCTCGAGTACGGAGCGATGAACGGCGAGGAGTACCGGCACATCAATCCGATGGCCAAGGTGCCGGCAATCGTTCACGGCGCCAATATCGTCACCGAATGTGCCGCCATCTGCGCATATCTTGCCGATACCTTTCCCGATGCCGGCCTGGCGCCGCCGCCCAACGCTCGTGCCCTCTACTATCGCTGGATGTTCTTCGCCTCCGGCCCGCTGGAGAGCGCAATCATCAACCAGGCCCTGGGCGTCGAGCTCGAGGCCGAGCAGAAGGGCTTTGTCGGCTACGGCGACATGGGCCGGGTGCTGGACACGCTGGAAACGGCCGTCGGGAAACACAAGTTCATCACCGGCGACGAGTTCAGCGCGGCCGACGTCTACCTGGGTGCGCAGCTGAGCTTCGGCCTCCAGTTCGGCACCGTCGAGAAGCGCAAGACCTTCGAGGATTACGTCCAGCGTGCTACCGATCGCGAAGCATTCCGCCGGGCCGCAGCGCTGGATGACGCAGTTCTGGCCGACGGCTGAGTTTCGAATTTCGCCCGGCTGAACGTTACGGGAATAGCTGCGGGGTACACTAGTCGCCATGAACACGCCTCTGCACGTCTCGGATATTCACGGCCTCAGCCGACTGGGCATCGACGGCATTCGCGGCGTCACCGACCTGGTCGAGGACATGCACCACGCCGTATTGCGCGTGCCCGGCATCCGGGCCGTGGCGCCGGACCGACGCACCGGCGGCATCACCGGGTTGGTCTACCGCTCGATCAACGGCGTCACCGGCCTGGTCGGGGGCGGACTGAACCTGGCATTCGGCCAGGTGGTTCCACTCCTCTCCCCGCCGGTCTCTTCGCCCACCCGCGAACAGTTCCTGGCCATACTCAACGGCGTGCTCGGCGACCACCTTGCAGCCAGCGATAACCCGCTGGCCATCCAGAGCACATTCCGCCGGGTGGGCCGGCCGGTTTCGCTGGACCAGGCGTCACTGGCGGAGGCGTGGCCGGAAGCTTCGACCCGGCTCCTGGTCACGGCGCATGGCCTTTGCATGCACGATGGCGAATGGCGGTCCGGTAATCACGGCAAGAACCGGGACGAGCTCGACGAAGAATTCGGCGGACTGGCGGAGAGCCTTGCGGCCTCGTATGGTTATTCGACCGTCGATTTTCACTACAACACCGGTCGGCATATCTCCGACAACGGGCGCGATTTCGCTGTAATGCTGGAGCGCCTGGTGGCCAACTGGCCGGTGCAGGTCGAGCAACTGGTCATCCTGAGCCACAGCATGGGCGGGCTGGTCGCGCGCAGCGCGGCCCACTACGGTCTTGAAGCCGCACATGCGTGGCCCACACGCCTCAACAAGATAGTGTTCCTCGGCACGCCGCACCACGGCTCACCGGTCGAGCGCGCGGGTCACGGCATCGACCGGGCGCTGGGCATCAGTCGTTACAGCGCACCGTTCAGCCGGCTGGGCAAGATTCGCAGCGCCGGCATCACCGACTTGCGTCACGGCAACATCCTCGAATCCGATTGGCATAACGATCGGCATAACAATCGGCATAACAATCGGCATAACGATCGGCGCGAGCACGACCGGTTCGCACACGCCCACGACACCCGCAGCCCGGCGCGGCTGCCGGCCCACGTGGAATGTTTTGCCGTGGCCGCCACGCTTGACGACGCCCCGGACAGCGCCCGGGCCCGCTATTTCGGCGACGGCCTGGTGCCGGTACCCAGCGCGCTGGGTCAGCATCACGACCCGGCTTTCGAGTTGCCGATCGACATCCGGAACCGCTTTGT
>DATFJJ010000026.1:0-3040 GCA_035269245.1 Wenzhouxiangellaceae bacterium
CCAGCGCGTCGGTGTTGCCGCCGAAGTCGCCGCCGTGGCGCAGCACCAGCTGCTCGTCGAAGATGTTTTCGGGTGCCAGCACGTTGATCTGGCCCTGGTAGGGCGCGATCAGGTCCGGGATTTCAGGCGGCAGCGGCGAAACCAGACAACCCACATCGATCACCTCGAGGCTGACCGGCAAAGGCGCCAGCGAAGCACTGTTGTTGAAAGCCACCGTCATCTTGCCGGTACCCCGCGCAGCGCCCGCCGTCAGCGCGGGCCGAACGCCGACGGCGTTGAACGGCGTCAGCACCCCGTTGCCGGCCGGATCGTCGAGTCCGATCAGCACGTCGTCGGCGTTGACCGGACGGTCGGTTTCACAGATTCGATTCCGGCTGGCGTCGAGTCGGGACACCATGCAGATCTGCTCGATCTGCTGCGGGTTGCGCGAAAGCCGGAACAGCGCCTCGACCGCGACGTCCCAGTTCGTGCAGGGCGCCGCCGGCGATTGGCAGCTGTTGGTGAAGGCCTGATTTTCGTTGCCGTCGCCACCGTTGAGCGTCTTCAGCTTGACCCGGTCGCGTTTTGAAAGAACGTTGAGCAGCAGGAACGGATCGCCCGCGCCGCTCTCGTCGAAAATGCCGGTCAGGATCAGGCGCTTGTTCAGAGGATCGTAGCGAAGCCGATCGCGAATCGAGACCGGCAGCTTGATCGTCGCGTCGGCCGATCCGAGGATGGCCTCGGTGCCGTCGCTCTGGAATTCCTTGGCGATCGACGACGGAATCGCATCGAGATAGACGAACCGGGGATTCAGCGGGTCGACCAGCTGCCCCAAAGTCTTGGACGGCGGCGGATTCAGCTCTTCACGATCCGGGCTGTCCTGCAGATCGTCGTAGATGACCTGCACGGCGGCCTGGTTGAAGATATCCGGCAAACCACGCTTTGGCGTCAGCAAGGTTTCACCGACTGTCAGCAGCGGACGCTCCTCGGGCCAGGCGATCTCGTAGAACACGCTGATCGGATCGAGCGTGGAGAAAGTCCCGCCCTGATCAACCGGGAGTCGCGGCAGCCACGGCACGCATGCCAGGCCCTCTATGTCGTTGACATCGTCGTTGTTGAGGTCGGTAAAGAAGCCCGGTTGCGCCGGGTAGTAGTAGCGAACGGCGCCGGTGCCGGCCGACTTGGACCACAACTGGCTCGAGTAATCCTGGAAGAACGGCGGGGGCGGCTGTTCGCCCACGGCCTGGCCCTCGACAAAAGTCTCCGGGCAGTTCGGCAGCAGACGCACCGGGTACGGCGCATTGACCGTGGTGGCGGCCGTGCCGGAGAAACGGAATTCGGTGAACGGCCCGCCGATGGCGTCGACGCGGAAGACGCGGAACCGCCATTCGAGTCTTGATTCGTCGAAATACTTGACCAGCGCATACGGGTCGGAGCCGGCCGCCGGATCGTTTTCCAGCCTGTCGCCGAAATCCGAGCGCAGCGCGAACACGGCGGGGAAGCCGCTACCGGTGGACGAGGGTGCGGTGAATGCGTGCTCGTCGTTGGGGTTGTAGCCGGGCAGGTTGAAGTCGTTCTGCACGTACACCCGAGCCGACGGGAACAGCACCGGATCCAGCGGCTGCTGATTCTGCCATTCGCTGCCCTGCTGGCTGGCGATGACGATGCGCTCTGGATCAAACGGCCAGCGCGGCACGTAAGACACGGCCTTGGCGGGCCAGTACACGCCCTTGGAATTCGCCCGGTACCAGGCCACGGCCAGCGCCCGGCCCTGGTCCTGCGGGCGCGAGTTGCTGTAGCGGTTGACCGGGATGATCGGCCCGGTACGGCTGGACCTGTTGTAGGCCGCATCCGGTCCGTTGCCGTCGTAATAGGCATTCACGTTGACCACGAACCCATTGCGGTTGGGTTCGTTGTGGAACGGGTCGGTGATGGGCTGGCCGATCTCGGCTTCCACGCCGTCGATGAACAGCGGCACGGCGGTGTACGGCAGCGTGCGCACGATCTCGACCACGGTCGGATACTGCAACGGATCGAGCTGCGGACCGTTGACGTAAACGATTGACGCCGTGCCTGAACGGGTCGCGGAGAACTGGCCCGAATCGTTTGCGGGGTTGCTGGACCCGGCATTGGGCGAGATCACTTCGATGATCTTGTAATCGCCGCTAGCCGGCTCGGCCTGGACCGGCGCGCCGATGACGTGCACCTGGTAACAGCCCGAAACCACGACGTCGCCGCACGGCTCGTTTGGCCAGGCGATGCTGCCCAGGCTAAGCACACGTGCGTCGCTTGCCGGTGGCTCCCCGGCCTTGCGCCATTTTACTTCAATGGTGCCGAAAGGCTGCAGGGGGATCAGCTTGGCCGGCTGGCCGGCCACCTTGCTCCAGGAAAATATCTTCTGGCCGATCGCGTCGAAGGTTTCCCCATCGACGGAGAACTCCGGCGTAAGCGCCAGGTTGTTCACCTCGGCGTCTTCCGGCGGCGTCAGCGGCACTCCGGCCAGCCAGGCCTGTTCCTGGAAGAATTTACCGTCGGTGCCCAGGTTGATCACGAACCCGTCGGAACCCTGCAGCGCCACCAGCGTGTCGACCGGGCCGAAGCTGGCCGTGCCGCGGAACCGGCCGCCGACGTAAAGCGTGGCCACGCCGTCGGTTGCGATCGCCAGCCCGGCATCGTTGTCGGTGCCGCCGGCAAAGGCGGGAATTCCGAAATCCGCGTCGGCTTCGTCGTCGTTGAAGTCGCCGCCGCCGGTGGCCCAGTCGAGCAGGCCGCCGGGCTGGTAGCGCGCGATGAAAACGTCACTGGTCGACGGACTGGTCGAATCGAGGCCCACGTCCAAAGTGAAGTCCATCCGGCCGGTGAACAGGCCGGTCACGTACATGTTGCCGGCCTGGTCCACGACCAGGTCCTCGGAGAATCCACCGTCGGCGGTGCGGGCCCAGAGGCAATTCAGGCTGTCGCGGTCGAGAGCGGCCAGGTAGGTCCCGCTCTCGCTGCCGCTCGGGCTCGTGATGTCGCAGCTGTCAAGGCCCGGCGTTCCGGCGCGGTTGCCTGAAATGAT
>DATFJJ010000027.1:0-4471 GCA_035269245.1 Wenzhouxiangellaceae bacterium
AATCCCGAATGGAGCAAAAGCATGCCAACGCGAATCAAGACCGGGCTGGGCCTGGCGCTGTTTGTCGGGCTTGCAGTGAACACCCAGCCGGCATCGGCCGCGCTGCGTTGCGGCACCGAGTTGGTCGTAGAGGGTGACACAAAGCAGGCATTGCTCGACGCTTGCGGCCAACCCGACGAGGGGGCCTCGCAGATGCACACCGATGTCTGGGTGTATCGGATCGACGGCGAGGCGTACCGGGTCCACCTTCTCAACGAAACGGTTGAGAGAATCGAGGCCCCGGAGATGTCCAAGGAGGCACCTCCGCCGCCGGATTCTTCCGGCGAGCTGCTCCAGCGATGACCGTACTTTCATTGCCGGGAGCTGGCGGGCATGCCCCCGGGGATCGGCGATGCCCGGCCTGGGGTCGCTTTGAAAGCCGCTGATGAGCACGCTATTGCGCGGAATTGCAATGCTGGCCGTTGTTTACGGATGTCTGATGCTGGTGGCCTACCTGGCCCAGGCGCGGCTGCTGTTTCAACCGAATTTCGGCGGGCGTTCGCTGGACGCCACGCCCGACCGGCTGGGGCTGGAATTCGAGAACGTCGAGATAGAAACCAGCGACGACGAGCGCCTTCACGGTTGGTGGATACCACACCGGTCGGCGCGAGCCAGCCTGTTGTTCAGTCACGGCAATGCCGGCAACATCTCGCATCGACTGGACAGCCTTGAGATCTTCCATCAGCTCCGGTTGAACGTGCTGGTCTATGACTATCGCGGATACGGCCGCAGCACCGGCAAGCCTGGCGAGGCGGGCGTTTACCGCGACGCCGAAGCCGCGCTCGAGTGGATGATCCGTGAGGAAGGCCTGGCGCCTGAAGAACTGGTGGTGTTCGGCAGGTCCATGGGTGCGGCGGTTTCGGCGCGGCTTGCGCAAAAGCGCCCGCCGGCCTGCCTGGTACTCGAATCGGCGTTCACCTCGGTGCCGGACCGGGCCGCTGAACTCTACTGGTGGCTTCCGATCAGGCAGTTGATGCACCTGCAGATGAATACGCGCGAGTACGTCTCGGATGTTGATGTGCCAACCCTCGTCATTCACAGCCGGGACGACGAAATCGTGCCGTTCCGGCACGGCCGACAGGTGGCGCAGGCGGCCGGCGACCACGCCGACCTGCTTGAAATTTCCGGCGGGCACAACACCGGCTTCCTCCGGTCGCGCGAAATCTATGTCGAAGGACTGGACCGTTTTCTGACGCGTTGTATCGGGCCGTCCTGAAGCCGGCCGGGGGCATTTGATACAGTACGAATATCGGAACGCTGATTCTTCCACGCGGCGGAGCCAGCGATTCAGGTTCCAAACTCGACCCGGAGGTGTTGTCCATGGCACTGAATGTGGCACAGAAGCTCATCGAGTCGCACCTCCTCGAGGGCGACATGAACCCCGGTGAGGAAATCGGGCTGAAGATCGATCAGACGCTGACCCAGGACGCAACCGGCACGCTGGTGATGCTGGAGCTCGAGGCGATGAAGCTCGACCGGGTCAAGACAGAACTGTCGGCCCAGTATGTCGATCACAACCTTATCCAGGAAGACTATAAAAACCCCGACGATCACCTGTTCCTGAAAAGCGCCTGCGAGCGCTTCGGCATCTGGTTTTCTCCGCCCGGGAACGGAATCTCGCATGCGGTGCACATGCAGCGCTTCGGCAAGCCCGGCAAGTCGCTGCTGGGCGCCGACAGTCACACGCCGGCTGCCGGCTCGATGGGCATGCTGGCCATGGGCGCCGGCGGAATCGAGGTCGCCATGGCAATGGCCGGCGAACCCTACTGGACGCGAATGCCGGCAATATGGGGCATCGAACTGACCGGCAAGCTGCCGGACTGGGTCTCGGCCAAGGACGTCATCCTCGAGATGCTGAGACGTCACGGCGTCGACGGGGGGGTCGGCAGGATCATCGAGTACCACGGGCCGGGGCTCAGAAACCTATCGGCCATGGACCGCCACGTGATCGCCAACATGGGCGCCGAGCTCGGCGCAACGACCACGGTCTTTCCGGCCGATGCGGCGGTGCGGCGCTACATGACCAGCGAGAAACGCGGTAACGAGTACGCCGAACTGCGCGCCGACCGCAATTGCGGCTACGACGTGGAAGACGGGATAGACCTGTCGAAGCTCAAGCCGCTGATCGCCAGGCCGAGTTCGCCCGGGAACGTCGTACCGGTCTCCGAGGTCGCCGGCGAACCGATCTACCAGGCCTATATCGGCTCGTCGGCCAATCCCGGGTACCGCGATTTCGCCGTGCCGGCGAGGATGCTCGCCGACACGAGGGTGCACGCGGAGGTTTCCTTCGACGTCAACCCGACCTCGCGTTCGACGCTGGAAACGCTGACCCGCGACGGCCACCTGATTCGGCTCTTAAGTGCCGGCGCGCGCCTGCACCAGGCCGGCTGCAACGGCTGCATCGGCATGGGCCAGGCGCCGGCGACCGGCCGCAATTCGCTTCGGACCACGCCGCGCAACTTTCCCGGCCGCTCCGGCACCGACGAGGATTCGGTGTTCCTGTGTTCGCCGGAGACGGCGACCGCCAGCGCGATCCGCGGCAAGATCACCGATCCGAGGCGCCTGGGCATGAAATATCCGCGCGTTCGTGAACCCGGGGATCCGGTCGTCAACAAGGACATGATCCAGAAACCGCCGGGCCCGCGGAAGGCGGGCAAGATCAAGCTGATCAAGGGGCCGAATATCGTTACGCTTCCGGAGTTCGACGAATTTCCCAACCAGCTGACGGTTCCGATCCTGCTCAAGGTGGGCGACGACGTTTCCACCGACGAGATCATGCGCGCCGGCGCCGACGTACTGCCGTTCCGCTCCAACATCCCAGAGATGAGCAAGCACGTATTCGAGGCAATCGACAGCGAATTTGCCGCAAGAGCGCAACGCGAAGGCAATCATGCGGTGATCGGCGGCGCCAACTACGGTCAGGGTTCGTCTCGGGAGCACGCCGCGGTCGCGCCGAGACTGCTGGGCTTGCGCGCGGTGGTGGCCAAGAGTTTCGCCCGCATTCACTGGCAGAACCTGGTCAATTTCGGCGTGCTGCCGCTGACCTTCTCGCGCAAGAAGGACTATGACGCGCTCAAACGCGACATGAAGCTGAAATTCACCGGCCTGCACAAGGCCCTGAAGTCCGGAAGCCGAATAGACGCCCGCGTCGCCGGCGGGGATGATGACGAACAAGGTCGCCTCGAATTCGAGCACGCCTTGTCGCCGCGCCAGGTCGAGATCCTGCTGGCCGGCGGCATCGTCAACTGGGAGCGCGCCCGGCGTTGAGATTCCGCGGTGGGCCGTTTTCGATGGTGTGGGGCCGCCCCGCGACGGGGCGGCCCGGGAGACGCTTTTCGCTCGGCTCAGTCGAGTGTTTCGAGTTGAGCGTTGACGGTGGCGCCGCCCATTTGCGGCGGCAGCGTGGTTTCGGCCTGTACCATCACGCGCGGTGTTTCGCGGGTGACCCACAGCGTCTGACCGCCGCCCTCGTCGTCGATGGGTTCAACCACGACTTTCCACGTCTCGAACTCGCCGGCCGGAACGGTCACGGTTTCGGCGCCCTCGACGCGAACCGCGTGAATTCTCACCCGGTTCTGCATGCCGATTTCGATGGCCCTCAGCGTCGTGCGGTAGTCGGTGTCCAGGTCGAGCCCGAGAATCGCGGCTTCCAGCGCGCCGTCGGCGCCGAACGCGGGGGCATCGAGTTCGACCGAGATCGGAATCTCCTGGCCGGCCATGATGCTGCCGCTGACCGAGTCGGACGAGTATTCGACCTCGACGACAGCCGGGCCCTGCTTCACTTCGCGGCTCAGCGGCAGCATCGAACCGGCGTCGACCTCGTAATGATCGGTCGCCGAGCCCATGGGGCCTTCGCTGGATGAAACGATATCGAGTACCTTGCCGTCCTCGGTATCGCGCAGACTGATTTCGCGCGTGCTCGACAGCGCCATTTCCTGGCCGGACATCCTGAGCGTGGCCTTGTATTCGGCGCGGCCCGTGCGCACCCTGTCGACATCGCTTGGCGGCAGGGGAGCCATCCTGGCGGCGTCGAGCCCGGTAGCGCGTTTCGGTTCTTCGACCGATGCCACGTCGACGGTGATTTCGTCCAGACGCGCGGCGATGTCCTCTGCCATGTCTTCCTGGTAGCGTCCGCCGTTGTGTTCGGCAAGAAACGCCTCTATGCGCGCGAACATCGCCATGCGGTTTTCCACGCCGCGGAAGCCGTGGCCTTCGTCGGGCGCGACGATGTATTCCACCGGCAGGTTCTTCTCGCGCATGGCGACCACGATCTGGTCGGATTCGGCCTGCTTGACGCGCGGGTCGTTGGCGCCCTGGATCACCAACAGCGGCGCCGCGATGTTGTCGACGTGGAACAGCGGCGACTGGCGCTCGAGCTGTGCCTTGCCCTCGGCCGTCTCGGAATCGCCCATCCGCAGCGTGAACAGCTTGC
>DATFJJ010000028.1:0-10240 GCA_035269245.1 Wenzhouxiangellaceae bacterium
TGTTCCGGATCACCGAGCGGACCCTCAGTCTCGACGACAGACCGCTAACGGAACTGACTTATACGGTGTTCGACACCGAAACCACCGGACTGAATCCAGCCGAGGGCGACGAGATCATTCAGATCGGTGCGGTACGCATCGTCAACTGCAAGGTGCTGCGCCAGGAGTTCTTCGATCAGCTGGTGGACCCGAAACGCGTGATTCCCGCCGCGAGCATTCCGATCCACGGGATCACGCCGGAAATCGTCAAGGGCCAGCCCACCATCGAGACGGTTCTGCCGGCCTTCCACGGCTTTTGCGAGGACACCGTCCTGGTCGCACATAATGCAGCCTTCGACATGCGCTGCCTGCAGCTGAAGGAAAAACTGACCGGCGTGCGCTTTGATCACCCTGTGCTCGATACCCTGCTGCTGTCTGCCCTGGTCCATGAAAACCAGGACTCGCATCGCCTTGAAGCCATCGCCGAACGCTTCGGACTGACTATCATCGGTCGTCATACCGCCATCGGCGACGCCATGGTGACCGCCGAAATCCTGGTCAAGCTCATCCCGCTGCTTGCCGAAAAGGGGATTCATACTCTGGGTCAGGCGCGCGCGGCTACCCGGAAAACCTACTATGCCCGGGTGAACTACTGATATGGATACGAGCCCCATGCAGCCTGCAGATTCCTGCGCCTTCCTGGCCAGTGTGGCCCCCTTTTCAGAGCTGCCGGCGGAAGAAATCGCGCGTTTGATCGACGCCTGCCAGAGCATGAGCTTCCGTGCCGGCGAAGCCGTCGGCCGATTCAGCCAGCCGGGCGATCACGGGCTCTATGTCATCGTCGCAGGCGCAGCCATGCTCAAGGCCGCCGACGGCCGTCCCCTGGAGCAGCGCGGTGAGGGCGAGCTGTTCGGCCATGCCGTTCGTTTCGACGGCGCTGCCTGCAACTACGAAGTCGAGGCCAGCGAGGACCTGGAGCTGCTCTACCTGCCTGCTGACAAACTCGCAGACCTGGGACAGCGTCAGCCCCATTTCGCCAGGTTCTTCAGCAATGAGCCTGGGGCGCGCCTGCGCGAAGCCAGTGGTCATCGTCCCGTGCGGCTGGGCGAGCTGCCTCTGCGCGCCCCAATCACCGGAGATCCGGATCGCTCGATCAGCGAGACGGCCGCACTGATGAGCCGGCACCAGGTGAGTTGCGTGCCGCTGATGCGCGACGGTGCACTGGTCGGCATCATCACCGATCGCGACCTGCGCAACCGGGTGCTGGGACGCAGCGTGGATCCGGACCGACCGGTCGCGGACGTCATGACCCCGGATCCGATCACGGTGCTGACCAGCCAGCGGATCGAGGACGCAGTGCTCGAGATGATGCGCCTGGGCATTCATCATCTGCCGGTGATCGGGCAGGATGGGCGGCTGGCCAGCGTGATCAGCTCCGGTGATCTCTTGCGCCAGCAGTCACCGCACCCCTTGCGGCTCGTTCGCGACATCCAGCGCGCTGAAAGCACGACGATGATCGCCCAGCTGGGCCGCCAGGGTCCCGGCATGCTGGCCGTCATGGCTCACCACGGCAGCCAGGTGACCGAAGTCGGGCGGGTGGCCGGCATGATCACCGATGCCTGTACGCGCCGTCTGCTGGAGCTGGCCCAGGATCAACTGGGCGAGGCGCCCATGGCCTGGACCTGGATGGCCTTCGGATCCCAGGCCCGGCTCGAGCAGGGCCTGGTCAGCGATCAGGACAACGGCCTGCTGCTTGCCGGATCTCCCGAAGGCGAGGCGGCCGAGTACTTCCGGAAACTGGCCGATTTCGTCTGCGACGGGCTCAATGAATGTGGTTATATCTATTGCCCCGGCGGAGTGATGGCTAAGGGGGAATGGCGCATGGGATACGCCGACTGGCGCAAGAAGTTCTCACGCTGGATATTGGAGCCGAAACCCAAGTCGGTGATGCAGTCGAGCATCTTTTTCGATATGCGCGGAGTAGCAGGTGACCTGGCCATGCCGCGACGCCTGCAATCCGAAGTTCTGAAGCAAGCCAGCGAGAGCAAGATATTCCGACGCTTCCTGGCGGCCGAGTCCTTGGGTCACCGGCCCCCACTGGGCCTTTTCCGGCAGTTCGTCCAGGAGCACGACGGCGAAAAGAGCCAGGGCCTGAACCTGAAAAAACGCGGCGTGATCCCGATCGTCGACCTGGCCCGGGTGCGCGCGCTGGAAGGCGCGATCAGCGCGGTCCATACCGAGGAGCGCCTGCGCGCCGCCGGTGAGCAGGGCGTCATGAACGAACGCGACGCAGACGACCTGATCCACGCGCTGCGCTTCATCGGCAACGTGCGCCTGCGCCACCAGGTTGCGCTTTACGACGGCGGCGAGAAACCCAATCACCTGGTCGACCCCGACGAGCTGTCCGGACTGCACCGGCGCTACCTGCGCTCGGCTTTCGGCATCGTGCGCACGGCGCAGGAAGCGCTGTCCAACCGTTACCAGATCTGACTCAAGGCTCGAGAATCATCCAGCAAGCGACAGCGCGCCGACATACCGACTTTCGCTGCCGATTTCGTTCTTGCGGGCAGCGTTGGCCACCGTCGTTGCACCGGAGGCGTCATGACTGATTCGATGGCAAAGAGATATGTTGCGGCGGGCGCGGTGCTTTTTCTGCTGGGGCTTCTCACCGGCTTCGTGATCCCCGCATTCACTAATCCCCGGATGGGCCTGGCGAGCCATCTGGAAGGCGTGATGAACGGAACGTTCCTGGTGGCGCTGGGCGCGGCCTGGCGTTGGGTGAGTCTCGCGCCCCGCCTGGAGCTGCTGGCCTTCTGGTTGGTGCTCTATGGCAGCTTCGCCAACTGGTTCTTTGTTTCCCTGGCTGCGATCTTAGGCACCAGCGAGACCACCCCGATTGCCGGGGCAGGATACGAAGGCGCCGCGCTGCAAGAGCAAATCGTCAGCATTGGCCTGGTTTCTGTCGGGCTCACGATGGTGCTCGGGATCGCTATCGTGGTCTATGGACTATTCTCCCGCGGCGGCGATGGGCATCACTGAAGCATTAGTGCTGGTGCTGGTGATGCTGCCACTGGCTGCAATGCCGAGTTCGAGTGTCGCGCTGGTGGTGGCCAGGTCCGTCGGCGCCGGACGGCTGAGCGGCGCGTTTTCGGCGCTCGGCATCGTCGCGGGCGACCTGGTGTTCGTCGCCATGGCCTTGATCGGTATGAATGCCCTGGCCGAGTGGCTTGGCGCGCTTTTCTCGGTCGTGAAGGTTTGCGGCGGCGCTTACCTGATCTGGCTGGGCGCCAGTCTTGTCAGGTCCAGGGCTCGCCCGGTGGGCCGGCACACAGCCAAGCAGCCTGCTTCATATGCAGCGGATTTCCTGGCGGGACTGTTCCTGACGCTGGGCGATATAAAGGCCATCTTTTTCTACGCCAGTCTTTTACCGACCCTGGTCGATATGGAAAGCATAGGCTTGCGCGACATCGCGCTGGTCGCGGGCATCACGGTCTTCACCGTTGGCGGCGTCAAGCTCGCATATGCGATATTCGCCGCGGAAGTCGTTGCCAGGTTTCGCGGCGCCGTTTCATCCGAGCTGCCGCGCAAGCTTGGCGGCGCGGTGATGATCGGCTGCGGTTCAGTACTGATCGCAAAGGCATGAAGATAATTTGCTAATGCTCCAGGTAAAGGTAAAACGGCGGGCGAGGGTCTCGGAACTCTCCCAGGCCGAAGATGGCAGGTGGCTCGCCCGGCTGAAGTCCGTCGCTTCCAGGGCATTGATCGTCTGGGTGGTCATCCTTTTCCTGGCCGTCGCCAATGGGATGCTGCGCGAGGCGGTGCTGCTGCCGCACCTCGGAACGCCCGCCGCGCTACTGCTGAGCGGGTCGCTGCTTGCAGCCCTGATTATCGCGGTGGCGTACCTGTCGCTGCCGTGGCTGCAGATTCGGCGGCCCGTACAATTATGGGCCGTCGGACTGGGCTGGCTGGCGCTGACGCTCGTCTTCGAGTTCGCATTCGGATTCTGGCAGGGCAAATCGTGGTCCGAATTGCTCGAGGCCTACAGCTTCAGGGATGGCAACATCTGGCCTGTCGTCCTTGCGGTCACGGCCCTTGCCCCCTGCATTGCCGCCAGGCTCAGGGGCCGGGTTCAGCGCGGGTAGCGCCTCACGGTTCGTCCAATGCATCGCCAGATCCGCATGCGCCGCGCGCGCGCCGGTGCGGCGGTAAAAAGGAGGTTCTCCATGGAAGACGTTCTTGTCGTCATCGGACCCGGCTCGATGGGCAGCGCGATCGCGCGGCGTGTCGGCGCCGGGAAGCACATCCTGCTTGCGGACCTGCGCGAGGAGAACGCCCGGGCCGCCGAGCAGGCGCTGCTGGACGCCGGCTTCGAGGCGAGCACTGCGACGGTAGACATTACCGACCGAAAGTCCGTCAGGGCCCTCGCGCAGAAGGCGGCCGGGATCGCTAATGTCACCGGGCTCGTCCATGCGGCCGGAGCCTCGCCCTCGATGTCACGCCCCGAGATGATCGTGCGGGTGGATCTCTACGGGACGGCCGTGGTGCTCGAAGAATTCGGCGAAGTCGTGGCGTCCAAGGGCGCGGCCGTGGTCATTGCATCCCAGGCCGGGCACCGCTTGCCGGCGCTCACGCCTGAAGAGGACGCGGCCCTGGCCACGACCCCCGCCGAGGCGCTGCTGGAGCTTCCGCTGCTCCAGGCCGAACGCCTCGGCGACACGCTGCATGCCTACGAGCTCTCCAACCGTGGGAAGACGTTGCGAGTACGGGCCGAGGCCGTGCGCTGGGGACGCCGACAGGCGAGGGTCAACGCCATCAGCCCGGGCATCGTCATGACGCCGCTTTCCCGCGCCGAATTGTCCGGGCCCCACGGCGACGGGTATCGGCGGATGATCCAGGCCTGTCCGGCGCGCCGGGCCGGGACGCCCGACGAGGTGGCCACGGTGGCGGCGCTGCTGATGGGGCCGGAAGGTGCCTTCATCACGGGCAGCGACGTGCTGATGGACGGCGGCGCCACCGCCGCGTATTTCTATGGAGGGCTCGAACTGCGCTGAGATACCGCTGTGCGGGCCTCGGGGCGGTGGGCTCCGCCGGTCATGATCAGCGAGGGGCCGATGGTCATAGGTCACACAGTAGGCAACGGAAATCACACAGCTTATGACAATTCTCTTGTTCCTCGTCGGACTGGCTTTCCTGATTGTCGGGGCGGAAGCGCTGGTACGCGGTGCATCCCGGCTCGCGGCCGTGCTCGGCATATCGCCGTTGATCATCGGGCTGACCGTCGTGGCATTCGGCACCAGTTCCCCCGAGCTCGCGGTGAGCGTCAAATCGGTGTTCTCCGACCAGGCCAGCATCGCCGTGGGGAACGTGGTCGGCAGCAATATTTTCAACGTGCTCTTCATCCTCGGCCTGTCGGCAATGATCGTGCCCCTGGCCGTGTCGCAACAACTGGTGCGGCTCGACGTCCCGTTGATGATCGCGCTCTCGATTCTCGTCCTGGTCCTTTCGCTGGACGAAAACCTCAGCCGCGCCAACGGTCTCTTGCTGATCGCGGTCCTCGTCGCGTATTTCTGGTTCCTGATCTACCAGAGCCGACGGCAAAGCGCCGGGGCGACCGAGGAATACTCCGGGGGATCCGGCACAGAAAGACCTGCGAAAAACCGCCGGAAATCCGACCGTGTCAAAGACCTGGGCCTGGTCGTCGGCGGCCTCGCCTTGCTGGTGCTCGGCTCGCGCTGGCTGGTGGACGGTGCCGTGGACTTTGCGCGATACCTGGGCGTGAGCGAACTGGTGGTCGGATTGACGATTGTCGCCGCGGGAACGTCGCTTCCCGAAGTGGTCACCTCAGTCGTCGCGGCGATGCGGGGCGAGCGCGACATCGCGGTCGGCAACGTGGTGGGCAGCAACCTTTTCAACATCATGGGGGTCCTTGGGATAACCAGCGTGATCGCGCCCGCCGGTATGGCAGTCTCGCCTGCAGTCATAGGATTCGACCTGCCGGTCATGATTGCCGTGACGCTGGCCTGCCTGCCGATGTTCTTTACCCGGGGCGTCATCAGCCGCCAGGAGGGCGCCTTGTTGCTGGGGTATTACGTGGCCTACACGTTGTACCTGGTGCTTGCCGCGTCTCAACATGACGCATTGCCCGGGATCAGCGTGGCCATGCTGTGCTTCGTGATACCACTGACCGCTTTGTTCCTGGCGATTACCGCGCTGCGGGAAATACGCCGCAGAAAAACGGCTTCGCCCGAGTGATGCTGCGCAGCTTCGCTGTCGTGCGTCTTCGCGCCAAGCGATTGATTTGTATATATTGTCGTCCCCGTTTCGTCTCATTTTCGGCGAAATTTCGTTCCTCGCCGGCGTGTCTCCGGGAACACTGGGGCCACCTCAAACACAACGGATACCAGCGTGATTATAAGAAAGCTGCGATTGAAGCGAGGGTGGACGCAGAGCCAGCTGGCTGAAATGGCGGGTGTCACCACGCGCACGATTCAGCGCATCGAGCAGGGCCACAGGCCGAGTCTCGAGACAGGCAAAGCGCTTGCCGCGGTGTTCGAGGTTGATCTATCCCTGATACAACCGGAGCACGCCGACATGAATAACGCAACCGAGCTGAAGACGGACGAACAATACGCGCTGATGTACGCGAAACGCATGAAGGCCTTTTATGAATCCCTGGTGACATATCTCGTCATTGCCGCGGTTTTCCTGGTGGCTTTCCACGGGCAGCCCGTCGTTTACCTGGTGATCGCGGGTGTCGGGATCGGGGTGATCGTCCAGGGCCTGGTCGCTTTCGAGCTCATCAGCTTCATGAGTCCGGGCTGGGAGCGCAAAATGGCGGAACGAAAACTGGGGCGCAAGCTTTAAGGCTGCCCTGGCTATGAAGATCGGGCCGGCCGACGCGGTACGTCGCGCGGCCGGTGACCGGTGTCGATCGGACCGGAGGGTCATGCTTTTTTATCTTGCTTACGGCTCCAACCTCCACCGCCTGAGGCTCGCGGACCGCGTCCCGAGCGCGAAACTGGTGGGCACGGTAGCCCTGCCCGGCCGGCGCATTGCGTTTCACAAGCTCAGCACCGACGGCTCGGGCAAGGCCGACCTGCTCGAATCCGGGGCTGAAGAAGACGTCGCCTGGGGCGCGGTCTACCAGCTCGCACCGCACCACGTGGCGAGGCTCGACAGGGCGGAAGGCCTTGGGAACGGCTACGACCGGTCCAGGATTCTCGTCCGCCTGGGTGAAACCCAGTGCGAGTGCTTCACCTATCGCGCGGCCCGCAGTCATATCGATGACGCGCTGAGGCCTTATCATTGGTACAAGGAATTCATCCTTGCCGGCGCGCGCTACCTCTCTCTGCCGGAGAGTTATATCGACAGCCTCGCGCAGGTCGAGTCGATCGATGACCCGCTCGAAGACCGGGCGGCCAGCAACGAGGATTATCTCGAGCGGATGCGGTGCATGCCGTTCACTTGAGCAGCTCGGACGCCAGGCCATCGTCCAGGCGTCGATCTTCAAACAGGCAAACCAGTGATGACAAAAATTCGAAGCTTCGTTATTGCGGCGTCTTTCTTCTTCTGTCTCGCCTCGGCACTTCCCGCGGCGGATGCGGAGTCGGCACCTTTTCCGGACGAGGGCACAATCCCCGCGGATGCCGTCCGCGCGGACTTCAAGCGTCTCTACGAGACGCTGGCGGCCGCCCATGCCGATCTCTACGTCTATCGGTCGCGGGATGCATACGATCACTACTACCAGGAAACGCTGGAGGCCATCGATGCGCCGATGACAGCGCTCGAAGCGGTGAAGCTGTTCACGCCTTTCGTCGCCTTCGGGCAGATCGGACACGCGAAAATAGGCTTTCCCGTGCAGGATTACATCGCCTATGTGGTGGCCGGGGGAACGCTGTTGCCGCTGGATATCCGCGTTGAGAACGGGCGGATCTTGATCGCGCACAACTACTCCGGCGCCCCCGTGCTCGCTCCCGGGATGGAACTCGTCGCCATCGACGGCCAGCCTGCGGCGGACTGGCTCGAGCGCATCGGCCGGCTCGTTTCCGCGGAACGCCCTTACATGACCCACGCGCAGCTGGAGAGCATGTTTCCTCGCCTCGTCTGGCTGGACGGGGGAGAGATCGACGCTTTCGAGCTTGGCGTGCGCGGCGCCGACGGGCGCGAGACGACGATCACCGTTGATGCAGTGCCGGCGATGACGATCGAAGAGCAGAAGGGCGCGCGGGAGGGAGAGCAGCACAGCCGGAGCGCGCAACTGCTGGCGGACGGCATCGCCTACCTGCGTCCGGGGCCTTTCTATGCTGCGGACGAGGGCGAATCCCAGGAAACATTCGAGAAATTCATCGACGAGGCCTTTCTCAAGTTCATTGCCGCCGGCGCGTCGGACCTGGTGATCGATCTGCGGAACAACCCCGGCGGCGACAACAGTTTCAGCGATCCCATGATCGCCTGGTTCGCCGACGAGCCTTTCAGTTTCGCCTCGAAGTTCGTGGTGAAAGCCAGTCAACAGACGCGGGAGGTGCTGCGGGGCCTGGCCGAAAAATATCCCGGCGGCATTTCTGCGCAGATGCTCGAAACGATGCAGCAGTACAAGGACGGCGAGACCTTCGGCTTCGAGATTCCGCTGGCCGAACCGCGCGATCCCCGCTTTTCCGGCCGGGTATGGGCGCTCGTCAACCGGCATAGCTACTCGAACGCGACCACGGTGGCGGCGATCATCCAGGATTACGGCTTCGGGACGATACTGGGCGAGGAAACCGCGGACCTGCCGAGCAGCTATGCGTCCTCCGCGCAGTTCACCCTGCCGGCCACGGGCTTGACCGTGACCTATCCGAAGGCGTACTTCTTGCGGCCGAGCGGCGACGAGGCGCTGCGTGGCGTGGTTCCGGAGCACGCGCTCCAGTTCCCGATCGCAGCTTCCGGGCAGGACGCCGCGCTGCAGGGCGCGCTCGAGCACATCCTGTCGCAGCGGCCATGAGGCGCTGTTCGTTCGCGGCAACAAGCCATTTGCGGCATGGATGATTTCCGGCTGCTGATCGACCTGCACGCGCAGGGGCTGCGGCAGGGACCGGGCGGGGATGCGGAGACGGAACGGGCGCTCGAGCTGGCCGGTGTCGACCGGGCGGCGCCGCTGAAGATTGCGGACATCGGCTGCGGCACGGGCGCGTCCGCACTGTTGCTTGCCCGGCGCCTGAATGCGCGGATCACGGCGGTGGACTTGCTTCCGGACTTCCTCGAGGTGCTGCAGAAAAGAGCGGCGAGCCAGGGCCTGGCGGACCGCATCTCGACACTGGCCTGCTCCATGGACGCGCTGCCTTTCGGCGAGGAAGAGCTGGATATCATCTGGTCCGAGGGCGCGATCTACAATATCGGCTTCGAAAAAGGCGTGGCGGACTGGTGGCCGCACCTGAAGCCGGGCGGCCTGCTGGTGGCGTCCGAGATCACCTGGCTCACGAACGCCCGGCCCGGGGAACTTCAGCATCACTGGGACGAGGAATATCCCGGGATCGACGTGGCCTCGGCCAGGATCAGGATCCTTGAGAAGCACGGTTATTCGCCGGCCGGGTATTTCGTGCTGCCGGAGCGCTGCTGGCTGGACGAGTATTACCGCCCCCTGCAGGCGCGCTTCGATGACTTCCTGGAGCGGCATCGCAACCGCGCGGACGCGCGCGCGATCGTGGCCGCGGAACAGCGGGAAATAGAGCTTTACGAGAAATACAAGGCCTGTGTCGGCTACGGCATGTACATCGCCAGGAAGCCGCTTCACCGCGACCCGCTTTCTTGCTAGGTTCAGGGTGTTCGGGCGATGCAGGCCCCCCATGGATGAGGACATGCGAATGGCAGCAGGCCGCACTCTCCCGGCATCCGCCGTCGATATCCTGAAATCCGCGGCCAGCGGCCCGGTGCTGCGGCCCGGCGAGCCCGGTTTCGACGCGGCGCGCACCGCCTGGAACGCGCGCTTCGACAGGACGCCCGACCTGGTGCTGCGCTGCGCCTGCACCGGCGATATCGTGGCCGGGGTCGATTTTGCCAGCGAGCACGGCCTCTCGATCGCGGTCAAAGGCGGCGGCCACGACTATGCCGGAAATACCGTGGGTGATGGCGGGCTGCTGCTGGACCTGGGGCCGATGCGAACCGTGTCGGTGGATGCCGATGGGCGCACCGCGAGCGTGGAGCCGGGCGCGACCTGGGCGGAGGTCGATGCGGCCACGCAGGCGCACGGCCTGGCCACGCCTGGCGGCACCGTCTCGACGGTGGG
>DATFJJ010000029.1:0-2517 GCA_035269245.1 Wenzhouxiangellaceae bacterium
TCGTTCCGCCGGTGCCAGACGGTTCCGGTGGCCACGCTGTCAGGCCGCATCACGCACCCGCCCGGCTGAAAACCCGTCCAGCACCCGCGCCGCCGAGAGTACCGCATCCTCGTGGAATCCCCAGCCCCAGCAGGCGCCGCAGTACCAGACCCGATCGATGCCGTTGATTTCGCCTATCCGCTGCTGCGCGGCGCGCGACGCCGGCGTATATACCGGGTGCCGATAGTTCCGCTTGACCAGGATTCGCTCCGCGTCGATACGGTCGGTCTGGTTCAGCGACACGATATAGGGCGTGTTGCCCGGAATCCCCTGCAGACTGTTCATGTAATACGAAATACCCGCGGTTTCCGGGGTCTCCCGGTCGCGCCGAACGTTCCAGCTCGCCCAGGCCTTGCGGTTGACCGGCATGCGTTTCGCATCGGTATGCAGCACGGTCTCGTTGGGCTGGTATTCAAAAGCGCCCAGCACCGACCGCTCGGCATCCGTCGGCGCCTCGATCATCGCCAGCGACTGGTCGGCGTGGCATGCAAGCACCACCT
This sequence comes from Wenzhouxiangellaceae bacterium, assembly GCA_035269245.1. Classification (GTDB taxonomy): domain Bacteria; phylum Pseudomonadota; class Gammaproteobacteria; order Xanthomonadales; family Wenzhouxiangellaceae. The sequence continues at coordinate 540 of DATFJJ010000029.1, forward strand.
CGTCGACCACCATGTCGAAACCGTCGCCAACCACCCGCACGCCGCCCGCCGGCATTCGCTGGATCTGTCGAACGCTGCAATGAGTCGATACCCTGCCGCCGAAGCGCTTCAGGGCCGCATCGACGTAGCGCTGACTGCCGCCTTGCAGCGTACGCCAGATGGGCCGATCGGATGCCTGCAGCATCTCGTGATTGCGCATGAATTCGAGCAGATATTTCATCGGGAAGTCGCGGACAGCCCTGCTCGGCGATGACCATAGCGCCGCCGCCATCGGCACCAGGTGATCGCGGCCAAAAGCCTCTCCGAACGCGCTCGATTCCAGCCACTCGCCCAGCGTGGCTCGCTCGTCCAGCGTCTCCAGCAGTTGCGGCGCTTGCCGATAGAATCGCAAAATGTCGCGGACCATACCGATGAAGCGTGGACTCAACAGGTTCCGACGCTGACAAAACAGCCGATCGAGGTCCGTAGCGTTGTATTCGAGCCCGGTGAGTTCGCAATGCACGCCGAAGCTCATGTCGCTGGGCCGGCTTTCGACGTCCAATTCTTCCAGCCATGCCGAAAACAGCGGGTAATTAGGCGGATTGAATACGATGAAACCGGTATCGACCGAAATCGGTCCGACATCGGGATCGCTGACGACGTGCGTATCCGTGTGCCCGCCGATGCGTTCGTCACGCTCGAGCAGGGTTACATCGTGGCGGCCGGCCAGGTGCCAGGCGGTGTAGAGCCCGGCCACGCCGCCGCCGATGACTGCGATACGCATCAGTCCGTGATCCGCCGGTATTCGAGAAACCCGGCCGGCACGCGCTTGAGGTCCCGCACAAGTCCCGCCCGCGCCATCACCCTTAACACCAGATAGCTGATGTCGAGTTCCCACCAATAGAAGCCCTGCCGGGCGGACCCCGGGAAATGGTGATGGTTGTTGTGCCAGCCTTCGCCCAGCGTCAGAAGCGCCAGCCAGGCATTGTTTCGCGAGCGGTCCGGCGTATCGAACCGACGTGAGCCGAAGCGATGCGCCAGGGAATTGATGGTCAGCGTCACGTGGATCAGCGCGACCGTGGAAATGAAATAGCCCCAGACAAGCATCTGGCCGCCGGATGTCCCCAAGGAAGGCACCAGCCATTCGAGCACAGCGCCCAGACCGAACATGCCCGCGGCATAGACAAGCGGCACCACGATATCGAACCGATCCAGCCAGCGCAGCTCGGGGAAACGTGCCAGGTCGGGGATCTGCGACCATTCCGTGCCGAAATGAGAGCGGCTCAGAAACCAGCCCATGTGGCTCCAGAGCAGGCCCTTGCGCGGCGTGTGCGGATCGCCGTTGCGATCGGCCCGCTTGTGGTGACGGCGATGATGGGCGGCCCACCACAGCGGCCCGCGCTGGGTGGCGCTGGCCCCTATGAGGGCAAACACGAACTGCACGGGTCGCGATGCGCTGAATGCGCGGTGCGAAAAGTAGCGGTGGTAGAAGGCCGTGATCGCGAACATCCGGACGAGGTAGCTGGCCACGCAAACCGCCACCGCCACCCAGGAAATCCCGACCCAGAACACGGCCAGGCACGCCAGGTGCAACGCAATGAAGGGCAATACGCGCGTGTAGTCCACCTGGTGAGCCCTGCCGCCGGCATCCACGGGAACCGCAGCCCGGCTGGTGTCGAACCAGGCGATCATTGAACGAAATGCATTCACGATTTTTGTCGGGCGTCGCCGCTGAAGAAGGTGCTTATGATTGCTTCGGCCGGTGAACCCGCCGTGAACCCGCCGGAAAAGGTCTCGGGGCCATTCACCGGAGCTTGACGCGCTGGGCCAACAATGCGCGAATGTATAAGATTCTTCTCATTCTAGTGCTCATCGTCGTCGCCGGACTTGCCTGGCTCCTGACGCGCCCGGCGGCGCCGAAACCCTTCGCGGAAGCTTACCAGCGAGCGCTCCAGGTGCACCCCGGCGAAACCATCGCGATCGAGGCCGGGTTGAAGGA